>NZ_JBFAMU010000184.1:0-9240 GCF_040656655.1 Micromonospora sp. NPDC049799 | reverse complement strand
GCTCGTCGCCGAGGTCCTCGACGCGCTCACCGACGCCGCCGTACGGGCCCGCCTCGCCGACGCCGCGCTGGCCCGGGGCGTACGGCGCCTCGGCGCGGTGCCGGACTGGCTGGCCGCGCTCACCGGGCCGCGCCGCGACTTCACCGCCGACCCGGCGGCCCTGGAGACCCTGCGGAGCGAGCTGGACGCCTGGCAACGCGACGCGGCCGGTGGGGCGGTCCGGGCGAGCTTCCGCCTCGTCGAGCCGCCGGCCGGTGAGGTCGACGGACCGCTGGTCGTGGTGCCGGCCGACCCCGGCACGCCGGTGCCGGTGCCCGACCGGTGGCGGGTGGAGTTCGGCCTCCAGGCGGCCGACGAGCCGGGCCTGCACGTCGACGCCGACACGATCTGGTCCGCGCCGGAGACGGTGACCCGCCTCGCCGCTCCGCAGGAGACCCTCCTCGCGGAGCTGGGCCGGGCCAGCCGGCTCTGGCCGGAGGTGGACGGGGCGCTACGGACCGCCACCCCGGAGGCGTTGGAGCTGGACGTCGAGGGCGCGCACCGGTTCCTCCGCGAGGGTGCGCCGGTGCTGCACGCGGCCGGCTTCACGGTGCTGCTGCCGTCCTGGTGGCAGCGACCGTCGTCCCGGCTCGGCGCCCGGTTGCAGGCTCGCAGCCGTACCGCTCCGGGCACGGTCGCCACCACCGGCGGCGGCGTCGGCATGGACGCCCTGGTCGACTACCGGTGGGAGGTGGCCCTCGGCGACCAGCCGCTGACCGCCGACGAGCTGACCGCGCTGGCCGCACTGAAGACGCCGCTGGTCCGGATGCGGGGCCGCTGGGTGGAGCTGGACCCGAAGCGGCTCGCCGCCGGGCTCCGGCTGCTCCGGTCCTCCGGCGAGCTGACCGTCGGCGACCTGCTCCGGCTCGGCCTGGGCGACGACGGGCAGCCGGACGCCCTGCCGGTGCTGGAGATCGCCGCCGACGGGTCGCTGGGTGACCTGCTGGCCGGTGCGGTCGAGCGCCGGCTGACCCCGCTCGACCCGCCGCCGGCCTTCCAGGGCACCCTGCGCCCGTACCAGCGGCGGGGGCTGGCCTGGTTGGCCTTCCTCCAGTCGCTCGGCCTCGGTGGCGTGCTCGCCGACGACATGGGCCTGGGCAAGACGGTGCAGCTGCTGGCCCTGCTCGCCGGTGACCCGCCGACCGCCGGTCCGACCCTGCTGGTCTGCCCCATGTCGCTGGTCGGCAACTGGCAGCGGGAGGCGGCGAAGTTCGCGCCCGCGTTGCGCGTACACGTGCACCACGGCGCGGAGCGGGCGCGCGGGGCGGCCTTCACCACGGCCGTGCACGACGCGGACCTGGTCGTCACCACCTACACGGTGGCCGCCCGGGACGCGGTGGACCTCGCCGGCATCGACTGGCACCGGGTGGTGGTGGACGAGGCGCAGGCCATCAAGAACGCCTCCACCCGCCAGGCGGAGGCGGTACGGGCGCTGCCCGCGCGGCACCGGATCGCGGTCACCGGCACACCGGTGGAGAACCGCCTCGCCGACCTGTGGTCGATCATGCAGTTCGCCAATCCCGGCCTGCTCGGCCCGGCGGCGACGTTCAAGAAACGGTACGCGGAACCGATCGAGCGGCACGGCGACGCCGAGGCGGCCGAGCGGCTGCGCCGCATCACCGGTCCGTTCGTGCTGCGCCGGCTCAAGACCGACTCCTCCATCATCTCCGACCTGCCCGAGAAGCTGGAGATGGAGGTGGTCTGCACGCTTACCGCCGAGCAGGCCGCGCTCTACCGCGCGGTGGTCGACGACATGCTGGCGAAGATCGAGGCGAGCGACGGCATCGAACGGCGCGGCCTGGTGCTGGCCACCATGACCCGGCTCAAGCAGATCTGCAACCACCCCGCCCAGCTGCTGCGCGACGGATCGGCGCTGGACGGGCGGTCCGGCAAGCTGGCCCGGCTGGAGGAGATCCTCGACGAGGTCCTCGCGGCGGGGGAGAAGGCGCTGCTCTTCACCCAGTACGCCGAGTTCGGCGGCATGCTGCGCGGTCACCTGTCGGCCCGCTTCGGCCGGGAGGTGCTCTTCCTGCACGGCGGGGTCGGCAAGGCCGACCGGGACGCGATGGTCACCCGGTTCCAGTCCGCGGACGGGCCAGCGCTGTTCGTCCTGTCCCTCAAGGCCGGCGGCACCGGGCTCACCCTCACCGCCGCCAACCACGTCGTGCACGTCGACCGGTGGTGGAACCCGGCCGTCGAGGACCAGGCCACCGACCGGGCGTACCGGATCGGTCAGCGGCGGCGGGTCCAGGTCCGCAAGTTCGTGTGCGCCGGCACGGTGGAGGAGAAGGTGGCGGCGCTCATCGCCGACAAGCGGAGCCTGGCGTCCCGGGTCGTCGGCAGCGGCGAACAGTGGGTCACCGAGTTGTCCACCACCCAGCTGCGGGAACTGTTCACACTGGACGATGGGACGGTGGCGGGGTGACCGGGTCCGAGGGCGGCCGGTTCGCCGACTACGGCCGGCCCCGCCGGGTCGACGGTGGCCTGAAGGCGCGCAGTACCCGGGGCGCCATCGGCCGGTCGTGGTGGTCGCGCCGCTTCCTGGAGGTGCTGGAGTCCTTCGCCCTGGGCACCCGGCTCACCCGGGGCCGGTCGTACGCCCGGGCCGGCCAGGTCCTCCGCCTGGACGTCGCGCCCGGCGAGGTCGCGGCCGTGGTGCAGGGGTCCCGGGCGGAGCCCTACCAGGTCCGCGTCGCCCTACCGGCCTTCCCGCCCGCCCTCTGGTCCCGGATCGAGGAGCAGGTGGCCGGACAGGCGTTCTTCAGCGCCCGCCTGCTCGCCGGCGACCTGCCGGCCGAGCTGGAGGAGTTGTTCGCCGAAGCGGGCGCGCCGCTCTTCCCGACCGGCGTGGCCGAGCTTCGCCAGCGGTGCAGCTGCCCGGACTTCGCGGTGCCCTGCAAACACCTGGCGGCCACCTTCTACCTGCTCGCCGAGGCGTTCGACGCCGACCCGTTCGAGCTGTTGCACTGGCGGGGCCGAAGCCGCGCCGAGCTGCTGGACCGCCTGCGGGCACTGCGTGGAGCCGGCGGACCGTCCACGGCGGACGGATCCACTCCCACCGCTGCGGACGCGGTGGCCGGCGCCGCCGCGGAGGCCGCCCCCGCCATTCCCGTCGCCCCCGCCGGCGCCGCACGGGCGCTCGCCGGCCTCACCCCGGCGCCGCTGGCCGAGACGGTGGACCGCTTCTGGGTGCCGCCCGTCCCGCTGCCCGACCGGCCGCCCACCCTGGTGACCGGCCCGGACCTGCTGCTGCGGCAGCTCGGCGCACCGGCCCCCGCCATCGGCGGTCCCGGTCTGGTGGAACGGCTGCGCCGGGCGTACCGGCAGCTCGGCCGGTGAGAGCGGCGGACGTTCAGAGCCAGCGCCGGCGGTAGCGCCACATGAGCGCGGCGTTGGCCATCAGCACCACCGCGCAGATGGCACCGGCCAGCCTCCCGGCCAGTACGGTCATCGCCGGTAGCGCGGCCCACAGCACGATGGTCAACAGCATCAGGTAGCGGCCGCGGCGGGCCCGGGCCCGGTTGTCCACCTTGGCGAAGAACGCCGGGTCGCTCTCCCGGAGATGACGGGTGATCTGCTCGAACCTACGCTGATCCTCTTTGCTGAGCATGTGCCTTCCCCTCACGCGTTCAGCGGTCCGGCGGCATACCCGCTGCGACGGTGGCTCACGCTCCCCCTCTGCTGCTACTTTGCCGACGACACCCGTGTAGCACGGCAGGACGCCCGTGCGGCCGGTGAGCCCGGGCTTAGCACTTCCTTAAGTTTGCCTGTTGCGATGAACGGCGCGAAAAGCGCCGCGTGTGCGGAAAACGTTACGTCCGGCCCCCGATGTGTCGCGTCCGCCCTGCTCGCGAGGTCTGTCGCCGAACGGGCCGCGATCGGGGGTCGCGGCGGGGCGCTCAGCACCGTCTTAAGTGACGTTTCGCGGCCCTCCGGCGCTGCTTGAAGGCGCTCGACCCCTTGGCTACCTTCCCGTAGCAACCTCCTCAGGCATCAGCCGCCGCACCCGAACCCTCCCCGGTCCCGGTCGTTGCGGCGCAAGAGAAAACAGGATTGGTACATGGCCGACCAGAATGTGCCACCACGTCGACCGCGGGACGACCGCGGGTGGGACGGAACCCAGCACCCCACCTCCCCGGCGTACGACGGCTACACGTCCACGCCGTACGGCTACGACTCCCCCCAGCAGGGTGGCTACCCGCCCCAGACCGACCCCCGGGGGCAGTACGCCCAGCCCGGGTACGCGGCACAGACCGGTTCCCGCAGCCCGTACGCCCAGCCCGCTCCGCAGGGCTCGCAGTGGGTGGGACCGCAGGGCTTCGGCCAGCCCGCCCGAGTCCCGGCGGCCGGTCCCGGACTGCCCAACCTGGACGACGACGGTGAGCCGGGTCGCAAGGTCGACCGGCGCAAGGCGCTGGCCGCGATCGGTGGCACCGCCGCGGTGGTCGCCGGTGGCGCCGCGCTGGCGATGACCCCGCAGATCCGTGGCCTCTTCGGCGACGAGTCCGCGACGGCCGGTGACGCCACCGGCACCACCGTCACCGACGGCACCGCGGCCCGCCCCAGCGGCCAGCAGCCCAGCACGGTGCGCACCTACACCGAGCAGAACGAGAGCTACATGGGCTCCCGGGCGGGCGAGGCGCTGAAGAAGAACAACCCGGCCGGTGGTCGTACCTTCTCCGGGCCGGCCGCCGCCGCCGCGGAGACCAAGGTGACCGTCAAGACGGTCCTGGCCAAGGACCCGGTCCTGCACCTCGCCCGGCGCGCCACGTTCGGGGCCACCCCGAAGGTCCTCGCCGAGATCAAGGAGCGCGGGATCGACGGGTGGCTGCGCTGGCAGATGGACCCCGACAAGATCGCGCCGACGAAGGCCGAGCTGAAGCTCGCCGAGCTGTCGACCCTCAAGCTCAGCTCCGAGCAGCTGCGCGAGCAGCGGGACCAGCTCAACGAGCGCGGCGCCCAGCCGGAGCGGGAGATGGTGGACGCCACCATCGCCCGGCAGATCTGGTCGGACCGCCAGCTCTTCGAGGTGATGGTCGACTTCTGGAACGACTTCCTGCACGTCGCCGCCGACTTCGACGGCGGTGAGGTCTACCGCAACTCGTTCGACCGGGACGTCGTCCGGGCACACGCGCTGGGCAGCTACCCGCAGATGCTGCTCGCCGCGAACAGGCACCCGGCGCTGCTGCTCTACCTGAACCAGAACGACTCCCGCGCCGACGCGGTCAACGAGAACCTCGCCCGGGAGAACCTGGAGCTGTACTCGGTGGGCGTCGACGGCGGCTACACCGAGAAGGACGTGCGGCAGGCCGCGATGCTGCAGACCGGCCGCGGCGTGCAGGACGGGAAGTACGTGTTCCGCCCGGAGCGGCACTACGTCGGCAAGGTGAAGATCCTCGGTTTCACCCACGCCAACAACTCCTCGGACCCGAAGAAGGCCGAGGCGGCGATCGACGCGTACCTCACATACATCGCGCTGCACCCGTCGACCGCGCGATACGTCGCGCAGAGCCTGGCCACCCGCTTCGTGTCGGACACCCCGCCGAAGTCCCTCGTGGACCGGCTGGCGAAGGCGTACACGGTCAACAAGGGCATGGTCAAGCCGCTGCTCATGACGCTGTTCAGCTCCTCGGAGTTCTGGGCGGCCGTGGGGCAGAAGGTCCGGCGGCCGATGGAGTACGTGGTCGCCACGTACCGCTCCGCGGGCGTCTCCCCGGAAGCGGCGCCGAACCACGACAACGGCGACAGCAAGCGCACCCCGTACGCCCGCGGGCTGCGGCAGATCCACGACAAGATGCGCGAGCTGGGCCAGTACCCGATGGGTCAGCCCACCCCGGACGGCTACCCCGACGTCTACGTCGCGTGGACCTCGGCCGGCACGATGGTCAACGGCTGGAACGAGGCCGGCGAGATCCTCGCCGGTTACCGGACGGCCTTCACGCACACCAAGGCGGAGAAGCTGGTGGCGAAGCCGCCCACCACCGCCGGGGCGTACGTGGACGCGCTCGCCCTGCGCCTGGTGGGGCAGAAGCTCAGCGCCAAGGAGAAGTCGCTGATCCTCGGTGTGGCCGGGGTCGCCTCCGGCGCCCGCGTCGACGCGACGTTCAACGGGGCCGTCAACGCCGTCGCGCGGGCGATCCTCGCTTCCCCCCAGCACCACCTCCGCTGAGGCCTCCCATGGAGAAGACTGTGCACACGTTCCCCCTGCACCCCGACTGCCCCGACGTGCGGCGGCTGGCCGACAACCCGGCCGAGGCGCTGCTGCGGGCCGAGGCCGACATCGTCACCGCCGAGAACGCCGCCGAGCGGGACCGCTACCGCCGGCTCGAGGACCTGGAGGAGGCCCAGCAGGACGGTCGCGGGGTGACCCGGCGGACCTTCGTCGCCGGCGCCGCCGCCACCGCCACCGCGCTGGCCACCGCCCAGTTCGTCACCACCTCGGCGTCGTTCGCGGCGACCAAGACCGGCACCCTGATCCACGTCTTCCTCTACGGCGGACTGGACGGGCTGAGCCTGGTCGCCCCGGACGACCCGGTGCTCGCCAAGGCCCGTCCCGACCTGCTCCTGGGCGGGGACTCCCTCGCGGTCGGGCGCAACTTCAAGCTGACCAGCGCCTTCAAGCCGCTGGAGCCGTGGCTGAGGTCCAACCAGCTCGGCTTCATCCCGGCGGTCTCCGACGAGCGGCTGTCCCGCAGCCACTTCCAGGCCGCCGACGCCTGCAACCTGGGTGGTCTGCCCGGCGAGACCGGCGGGCGGGGCTGGCTGGACAGCCTGGTGGACGCGCTCGGCACCGGCACCGCGTTCCGCAGCGTCGGCATCGGCAGCACCCTGCCCCGGTCGCTGGTCGGCACCAACGGCGCGCTGTCCCTCAACAACGTCGGCTCGCTGCGGCTCAACGGCGACGACAGGTTCCGGGCCGCGACCGAGAAGGCCATCAAGGGTCTCTTCACCGGCATCAACCACCCGGTCGAGGAGGCCGTCCAGGACGGCCTGGGCGCGCTGGCCACCGCGCAGCGGCTCGCCGCGAAGCCGTACCAGCCGGCCGAGGGTGTCAGGTACGAGGGCGTCGGCAACGCGTTCAAGCAGCTCGCCCAGCTCATCAAGGGCGGGGCGAACGTCCGGGTCGCCACCGTCGGCATGGGCGGCTACGACACCCACGAGAACCAGGGCACCGGCGAGGGCGGCCAGCTGTGGCGGCGGCTGAACGAGCTGGCCTCGGCGCTGGCCGCGTTCTTCACCGACCTGGGCGACCGCGCCGACGACGTGACGGTCATGGTGTCCAGCGAGTTCGGCCGGCGGGTCGCCTCCAACGGCGGCGGCACCGACCACGGGCACGGCGGCGTGGTCACCGTGCTGTCCGGCCGCAAGCTCGCCGGGTCGCTGCTCGGTACCTGGAACGGGTTGAACGATCTGGACTCGGGCGACGTACCGGAGTACAACAACATGTTCAACGTCTACGGGGCCGTGGCGCAGGGCCGCTTCGGGCTCACCAACGCGGAGGTGGACAAGATCTTCCCCCGGCAGAAGTACACCCCGATGAAGCTGTACGCGTGACGTACCCGCACACGCACGCCTCCGGCCGCCGCACCGGGACCTCGTCCCGGCACGGCGGCCGGTCGGCTGCGGACGTCCCGCCGGGCGTGCCGCCGCGGCGCGGACCCGGCGGCCGGCGAGCGGTGGCCGTCCTGCTCGTGGTGGGCCTGCTCGCCAGCGTGCTGCCCTGGTGGCTCGACACCCCCGCCGGCTCGTTGAAGAACTCCGCCGCCATGGTCACCGCCGCCGGCCGGATCACCGGCCTGGTCGCCGGCTACCTGCTGCTCGTGCAGGTGCTGATGATGAGCCGCCTCCCGGCGCTGGAACGCTGGATCGGCGGCGAGAACCTGGCCCGCTGGCACCGGGACGTCGGCGCCACCCTGCTGGTGGCGGTGCTCGCGCACGCGTCGCTGATCCTCGTCGGGTACGCCGACCTGGAGAACAACTCGGTGTTCACCGAGGCGGGCGTGCTGCTGCGCGACTACGAGGACATGGTGTCCGCGTTCGCGGCGGCCGGCCTGATGGTGCTCGTCGGCTTCACCAGCGTCCGGGCCGTCCGTGCCGCCCTGCCGTACGAGCTCTGGCACGCGCTGCACCTGTCCAGCTACCTGGTGCTGCTGCTCGGTTTCGCCCACCAGTTCAGCAACGGCGCCCAGCTGTTCCGGCCCGGCCCGGTGCGCACCATGTGGATCGCCCTGTACGTGGTCGTGGTGGCCGCCCTGCTCTGGGGCCGGGTGGTCGCCCCGCTGCGACTGAACCTGCGGCACAACCTGCGGGTGGCAGACGTGGTCGCGGAGAGCCCGGACACCATCTCCGTCTACCTGACCGGCGACCGGCTCGGCCGGCTGGAGCTGCTCGGTGGCCAGTACTTCCGCTGGCGGTTCCTCACCCCCGGCATGTGGTGGCAGTCCCACCCGTTCTCGGTCTCCGCGGCCGCCAACGGCCGCTGGCTGCGGCTCACCGTCAAGGTGGTCGGCGCACACACCCGCGACCTGCGCGACCTCGACCCCGGCACGCGCGTCTGGGCCGAGGGTCCGTCCGGCACGTTCACCGCCGCCCACCGCGTCCGGGAACAGGCCCTGCTGATCGCCGGCGGCAGCGGCATCACCCCGATCCGCGCCATGCTGGAGGAACTGCCGCCGGGCGCGGCACTCATCTACCGCGCGAGCACCCCCGCCGACGTGCTGCTGCACCGCGAGCTGGACTGGCTCGCCCAGGCCCGGGACGTCCGCATCTGGTACGTCGTCGGCTCGCGGCACGACCCCGGCCCCCGGGAGGTGCTGAGCCCGGCCGGCCTGCGCCGGCTGGTCCCGGACCTCCTCCGGCGGGACGTCTACCTCTGCGGGCCACCCGGCCTGGTCGAGCAGTCGCTCGTCGTGCTGCGCCGGGCCGGCGTGCCCCGCCGGCAGATCCACCTCGCCACCTTCGAGTTGTAGGAAGGCACCTCCCATGCGCCGCGCCCTGCTCGCGATCACCGGCCTGGCGGCCAGCACCACCGTCCTGGTGGTGCTCAAGGGCTCGCCGGGTGCCAGCCAGGTCGCCCAGGACCTGCCCGCCGACCTCCCGGCGGTCGTGCCCGGCTCCGCGGACCCGACGGCCACCGGCGACGCGGTCACCGCCGATCCGTCGCCCACGGACGCCGCCGCCTCGCCCCGGCCCACCCGCAGC
>NZ_JBFAMU010000183.1:0-9243 GCF_040656655.1 Micromonospora sp. NPDC049799 | reverse complement strand
GACGCTGATCCTCGTCGGGTACGCCGACCTGGAGAACAACTCGGTGTTCACCGTGGCCGGTCAGCGGGCCGACCAGCCGGTAGACCGCCGCGCGACCGATGCCCAGCCGGTTGGCCGCCTCGGTGACGGTCAGCCCGCCCGGCGCGTCGGCCACCAGGTGCAGCAGCCGCAGACCTCGGTCCAGCGTCTGCGCGGTCTCGCCACCGACGGTGGAGACGGCCGGATCCGTGCCGGCAGGGGAGGCGCCGGTGCCGCCCGGACCGGCCACGCCGCCGGCCCGGCTCGTCGGGTCGCTGCCGGGTCGGGCCGTGGTGTCCACGCCAGCAGCGTACGACCCGGCTCCGGACGACCCGGACAAGCGCCGACGGCTACCCTTGTACGGTGACGCTACGCCTCTATGACACCGCCACCCGATCGGTGCGGGACTTCGTCCCCCGGGAAGCCGGCAAGGTGGGCGTCTACCTGTGTGGTCTCACGCTCCAGGCTCCGCCGCACATCGGTCACCTTCGCTCGGGCGTCAACTACGACGTGTTACGACGCTGGCTGCTGGTGAGCGGCTTCGAGGTCACGTTCATCCGCAACCTGACCGACATCGACGACAAGATCCTCGTCAAGGCCGGAGAGCAGGGCAGGCCGTTCTGGTCGATCGCGTACGCGAACGAGCTGAAGCTGGCCGAGGCGTACCGGGCGCTGAACGTGCTGCCGCCGACGTACGAGCCGCGCGCCACCGGGCACATCCCGGAGATGCACGAGCTGATCGCCAAGCTGATCGCCGACGGCCACGCCTACCCGGCGACCGACTCCTCGGGCGACGTCTACTTCGACGTGCGGTCCTGGCCGGCGTACGGGTCGTTGTCGAACCAGTCGCCCGACGACATGCAGTCCGCCGGGGACGCCCCGGAACGGGGCAAGCGCGACCCGCGCGACTTCGCGCTGTGGAAGGGCGCCAAGCCGTCCGAGCCGGCCGACGCGTACTGGCCTTCGCCGTGGGGTCGGGGCCGGCCCGGCTGGCACATCGAGTGCTCGGCGATGTGCTGGCGCTACCTGGGCGCGGAGTTCGACATCCACGGCGGCGGGCTGGACCTGACCTTCCCGCACCACGAGAACGAACTGGCCCAGTCGCAGGCCGCCGGGCTGCCGTTCGCCCGCTTCTGGGTGCACCACGGTCTGCTCAACATCGGCGGCGCGAAGATGGGCAAGTCCGCCGGCAACGCGCTCGACCTGACGTACGTCGACTCGCTGGGCGTACGTCCGGTGGATCTGCGCTACTACTACGCCGCCGCGCACTACCGGTCGGTGATCGACTACTCGGAGGACGCGCTGCGCGAGGCGGCCGTCGCGTACCGGCGGATCGAGGGCTTCGTGCAGCGCGCGGCCGAACGGGTCGGCGCGGGCCAGCTCGGCGCGCTGCCGGCGGCGTTCACCGCCGCGATGGACGACGACCTGAACACCTCGGCGGCGCTCGCCGTGCTCCACGAGGTGGTGCGGGACGGCAACACGGCCCTGGCCGCCGGTGACGATGTGACCGTCCGCACGGCGCTCGGCGCTGCCCGCGCGATGCTGGATATCCTCGGGGTGGACCCCCTCGATCCGGCGTGGACCGGTGGTGGCCGTGTGGACGACCTGCGCGGCGTGGTGGACTCCCTGATCGCGCTGGCCCTGGAGCAGCGCGCGCAGGCGCGCGGCCGGAAGGACTGGGCCGCCGCGGACGCCGTACGCGACCAGCTCAAGCAGGCCGGTGTGGTGGTCGAGGACACCGCCCAGGGCCCCCGTTGGACTATTGGAGAGCAGGACTGATGGCCGGCAACTCGCAGCGCCGTGGCCGACGGCTGACGCCGAAGGCGGGCGCCCCCAAGGGCTCCGGCGGCAAGAACAAGGACTCCCTCGCCGGCCGGGGCAAGACCCTGCCCGCCGACGAGCGGCCCTGGCACAAGGCGTACTCGGGCACCGAAAAGCTGCCCCAGCGCACCGCCTGGAAGCAGGAGAAGGAGCGCCGGGCGGCGGTCGAGGAGGGGCGGGCCCCGAAGATCGGCCAGCCCGGCAGCAAGGACACCACCTGGGGCAAGGGCGGTGGCCGGGGCACGCCGAGCACCGGCGGTCGCGGCGCGGCCGGCCGGGGCGGCAAGCCGACCGGTCGTGGTGGGCCCCGGGTCGCACCGGGCCGCCGGTCCAACCCGTCGAAGGACAGCCCGGAGCTGCTGGTGGGCCGTAACCCGGTGCTGGAGTCGCTGCGCGCCCAGGTACCGGCGACCGCGCTCTACACCGCGCAGGGCATCGACACGGACGACCGGATCAACGAGATCATCCGCACGGCCGCCGACCGGGGCATCGCGATCCTGGAGATCAGCCGCGCCGAACTGGACCGGATGACCGGCGGCGTGCTGCACCAGGGCGTCGGCCTCCAGGTGCCCCCGTTCGCGTACGAGCCGTTCGAGGACCTCGTCGCGGCTGCCCTGGAGCAGCCCGCCCCGCTGCTGGTGGCGCTGGACGGGGTGACCGACCCGCGCAACCTCGGTGCGGTGATCCGGTCCGCCGCCGCCTTCGGCGCGCAGGGTGTCTTCGTACCCGAGCGGCGTGCCGCCGGAATCACCGCGACCGCCTGGCGGACCAGCGCCGGCGCGGCCGCGCGCGTCCCGGTCGCCCAGGTGACCAACCTGACCCGGTCGCTTAAGGCGTGCCAGGACGCCGGGTTCGTGGTGGTGGGGCTGGACGCCGACGGTGACACCGACCTCTACGACCTGGAGGCCGCGGTCGGCCCGCTGGTCGTCGTCGTGGGCTCCGAGGGCCGCGGGCTGTCCCGGCTGGTCGGCGAGACCTGCGACCTGACCGTCAGCATCCCGATGATCTCCGACGTCGAGTCGCTCAACGCGAGCGTCGCCGCCGCCGTGGCCCTGGCCGAGGTGTCGCGCCGCCGGGCCGCCGAGGCCTGACCCGCGGCACAGACACGAAAGGGGCGGCCCGCCGAAGCGGACCGCCCCTTTTCGTTTCGTACGTCAGATGCGGTGGCCGGTGGCCGCGTTGAACACGTGGCTGCGGCCCTCGCGCGGCTTGACGAACACGGTGTCACCCATGGTCGGCATGGTGCGGCGGTCGGTACGGACCACGAAGCGCTCGTTGTGGCCCTCGAGCGCGGCGTGGCCGTAGACGTTGGCGTCCGAGCCCAGGTCCTCGACCAACTCGACGACGACCGGCATGCCGCCCTCGGTCGGGCTGACCAGGTCGCAGTCCTCGGGGCGGAAGCCGACGGTCACCTTGTTCTCGCCGCCCTCGGCGCGGGCCGCCTCGACCTGCTCCCGGGTGAGCGGGATGTGCAGGTCGGCGAACGCGGCACCCCGCTCGCTGAGCGGAACCGTCTTGATGTTCATGGCGGGCGAGCCCATGAAGCCGGCGACGAAGACGTTGGCCGGGGTGTCGTAGAGCGCACGCGGGGTGTCGACCTGCTGGAGGACACCGTCGAGCATGACGGCCACCCGGTGACCCATGGTCATGGCCTCGACCTGGTCGTGGGTGACGTAGACCGTCGTAACGCCCAGCTTGGCCTGGAGGGAGGCGATCTGCGTACGGGTCTGCACGCGGAGCTTCGCGTCGAGGTTCGACAGCGGCTCGTCCATGAGGAAGACCTGCGGCTCGCGGACGATCGCGCGGCCCATGGCGACACGCTGACGCTGACCACCGGAGAGCGCCTTCGGCTTGCGGCTGAGGTACTCCTCCAGCTGGAGCAGCGCCGCCGCCTCCTTGACCCGCCGGTCGATCTCGCTCTTCGAGGTCTTGCGCAGCTTGAGCGCGAACGCCATGTTCTCGTACACCGTCATGTGCGGGTAGAGGGCGTAGTTCTGGAAGACCATCGCGATGTCGCGAGCCTTCGGCGGGAGGTGGGTGACGTCCCGGTCGTCGATGTAGATCGAGCCCTCGTCGACGTCCTCGAGGCCCGCGAGCATGCGCAGGCTGGTGGACTTGCCGCAGCCGGACGGGCCGACCAGGACGAGGAACTCGCCGTCGCCGATCTCCAGGTCGAGCTGGTTGACGGCGGGGCGCTCGGTGCCCGGGTAGATCCGGGACGCCTTGCTGTACGTGACCGTAGCCATGGGGGGATGCTTCCTTTCACCGGCAGGAACGTGCCGGACGATCCGAGTGAAGGAGCGACCGACCCGTTACCGGAGCGGCCCACGGGCGCCCCCGGCGGGCCGGGATGTCATCCGTGTCACTGAACCGTAAACGCCTTTGCGCCCACTGCCAAGACGGGAACCTGTGGATGGGATGGACGGCATACACATACCGGTCAGTCGGGCATGCCGAGGTATCAATCGACGTTTCATCCTCCGCCGCGCCGGTCGGGTTGTCGACGTTTCCCGTGCTCGGGACACCTGCCGCGAGGGAAATCCGGACGTCAGTCGCTATGCTGACGTCGGCACGCACGCCCCTGTAGCTCAGCTGGCCAGAGCACTCGCCTTGTAAGCGAGATGTCGCCGGTTCGATCCCGGCCGGGGGCTCCAATTCCACCTTGCGTTTCGGGGCCCTGGGCGCCACGAGAGCGCCTGCCGCATCGCGTCGAGGTTCGCGCCGGCTCAGTACGGCTGGCCGCACACCTTCCAGGCGCCATCCTCCTTCACCAGCGGGAACACGTGCTGGTCGGTGAACCCGCTGTCCAGCACCAGGGCCATGCTCACCCTCGCCGACGTGCGGCCGTTGTAGCTCGACACGTTGACGCCGTTGACCTCGTGGCTCCGGACCTTCGGCTGCCTGGCGACGCCCTCGACGAATGCGTCCCTCGTGAACCTGCCGCGCGTGTCGCTGCACAACTGCCCGTACGCCTTGGCCGCATCGCCGGCCTCCAGGTCGCTCACGAACGACTCGGCGGCCTGCCGTGCCGGATCCGTCGCGCCCTTGACCCCCTTGAACAGGAAGAAGCCGCCGACGCCGGCGCCACCGCAGCACAGCACGACGACCACACCTACAACGATCAACACGGTCCGGAGCGTCCGCCGCTTCGGCGGTGGGGGCACCTCGTACGGGTGGGTCATGGGTAGCGACGGTAGGGGATGCGAGAAACTTTCGATGCCCCGAGCGCTCCGCTGCCCTGCCGACGATCCACGCGGGACTCTGACCGGGCGACACCGCCGATTCCGGAGATCTTGGTACGGAATGGCCCCTGGAGGGGCCGTTTGCTGCCAAGATCTCTCCGGGTCCCGGTAATCGGGAGCCGAATCCCGCCCGGTGGCCGCTATCGATCCGTAGCGCGGCTGGCGAGCTGTGGACAAGAGCTTTCAGCCGCCGGCCTGCGCCCCGGCCAGGCAGGACCGTTCAAACGACGTTGCCGCCCTCCGAGACGTCTGGGATACCGTGAGGTCGTGGCGCTTCCGCCTGACCAGTCCATTGACTTCATGAGAGCAAGAACATGGATGCCTTGAAGGATGCGCGATGGCGGACGAGCACGCGTAGCAGCTCGAACGGCGGCAACTGTGTAGGGGTCGCCGACAACCTGCCCGGCGTCGTCCTCGTCCGCGACACCAAGGACCGTGACGGCGGCACCCTCGCCTTCACCCCGGCCGCCTGGCGAGCCTTCGTCGCCGAGGTCGCCGACCGGGCCTGATCCGTACCCACGTGAGCCGCGCCGTCGAGGAGAGCAACCGGGCGATGCTGCGCGCCCGGGACGCGATGGACCGGGCGTACGCCGAGCCACTGGACATCCCCGCGCTGTCCCGGATCGCGCACGTCTCCCCGGCGCACTTCATCCGGACCTTCCGCGCCACCTTCGGGGAGACGCCGCACCGCTACCTCCAGCGCCGCCGGGTGGAGCGGGCCATGTACCTGCTGCTGCACACCGACCGGGACGTCACCGACGTCTGCTACGCCGTCGGTTTCGGCAGCCTCGGCACGTTCAGCCGCACCTTCCGGCAGATCGTCGGCGAGTCCCCGTCGGAGTACCGACGGCGGAAGGCGCCGGCCGCCGCCGTGCCGAGTTGCTTCACCAAGGCCTGGACGAGACCGAGCAGTTTTGGATAAGCAGCAGGTCAGGGCGGCGACTAGCGTTTCCGGCATGACGATGAACGCGATTTCCCGCTCCCAGATCTACGTCCTCGACCAGGACGAGGCGCTCGACTTCTACGTCGGCAAGCTCGGCATGGAGGTCAACACCGACCAGGATCTCGGCTTCATGCGCTGGCTGACGGTCAACCTGCCCGGTGACCCGGAGCGCGAGATCCTGCTGGAGAAGCCGGGCCCGCCGGCCCTCGACCCGGCCACCGCCGAGCAGGTCCGCGAGCTGCTCACCAAGGGCGCCCTGGGCGGCTACCTCTTCATGACCACCGACGACGCCCACAAGACGTACGAGGACCTCGTCGCCAAGGGCGTCGAGATCACCGACGAGCCGATGGAGCGCCCGTACGGGATCGACTTCGGGATCCGGGACCCGTTCGGCAACAAGATCCGCATCGGCCAGATGTTCCCGCGTCCGTGACGGGGGCGACCCGGCTGCTGCTCCTGGCCCGGCACGGCGAGCAGGAGCAGCCAGCCGGGGTCGAGACCACAGGGGCGGGGCTCTCCGAACGGGGTCGCCAACAGGCGGCGCTGCTCGGCGAGCGGCTGGCCCGGGTGCCGCTGGACGCCGTCCACCACGGTCCGCTCCGCCGCGCCGTCGAGACCGCCGAGCTGGTCGCGGGGTCGCTGCCCGGAGTGCCGGTGTACGCCACCGAGCTGGCCGGTGACCACCTGCCGCACGACACGGATCCGGCCGCCGTGCCGCCGGCGTACACCCGGTTCCTGGAGGGCTTCACGGCGGCCGAACGGGCCGACGGGCCGCGCGTGACGGCGGCGGCTGTGCGGCGGTTCGGCCGGCCGCCGGACGCGGGGGACGTGACGGAACTGGTGATCACCCACGCGTTTCTGATCGCCTGGCTGGTGCGCGACGCCCTGGCCACGCCGGAGCACCGCTGGTTGGGGCTCAACCCGCACAACTGCGGGCTGACGCTGATCCGCTACACCGACGGGCTGCCGCCACGGCTGGTCGCCTTCAACGACGTCGCGCACCTGCCGGAGGAGCTGCGCGGCACCGGCCTGCCGCCGGAGTACCGGTTCTGACCGGAGCGGCGGATCAGAACGACGGATCAGCGGCGCAGGCCGGCCAGCAGGGTGTCGACCAGGGCGTCCGCGTCGGCCGTCGACATCCGACGGTGGGTGACCACCGCGCGCAGCCACACCGGTCCGAGCAGCAGGTCGGCGAGGAGCATGTCGTCGACCGGGCCGGCCAGCTCGCCACGTGCGACGGCGCGCCCGGTCACCTCGGCCACGTGGGCGCAGTGCTGGCCGAGCAGTTCGTCGGCCAGCCGGGCCAGCTCGGTGTCGGCGCCGGTGTGCGCGAGCACGTCGGCGGCGAGCCGGCCCGGCCCGTCGGCGAAGAACGCCGTCTTCGACCGGACCAGCGCCACCAGGTCCCCGCGCAGCGAGCCGGTGTCCGGCACGGGCAGGTCCCGGGCGATGGCGTGCCGGAACGTCGCCGCGACCAGCGCGGGTTTCGACGGCCACCAGCGGTAGAGGGTGGTCTTGTTGACGCCGGAGCGCCGGGCCACCCCCTCGACGGTCAGGCGTGCGTACCCGTCGGCGGCCAGCAGGTCGAGCACGGCGGCGTGGATCGCCTCGGCGCCGCGCGGGCCCCGCGCGGCCGGCCCGCCGCCGCTCGCGGTCACAGCCCCGTGCGGCGCAGCAGGCGCAGCGCCGCGGTCATCCGACGGGTCCAGGCCGCGGTCCGGTCGCCCGGCCGGTGGTACGCCGGTGCGAGGCCGAGCCCGCGCTGCCGCGCCACCGTCTTGACGCGGGTGAACCGGTGCAGCCCCTCGGCGCCGTGCCGGCCGCCGAGCCCGGAGTCCTTCCAGCCGCCCATCGGCGCGTCGATGCTGCCCCAGACCGCGCTGTAGCCGTCGTTGACGTTGACGCTGCCGGCTTCGATCCGGGCCGCGACCGCCTCGCCGCGTGCGCCGGAGCCGCTGAAGACGCTGGCGTTCAACCCGTACGCGGTGTCGTTGGCCAGCGCGACCGCCTCGTCGTCGGTGTCGAAGCGGTACACCGCGATCACCGGACCGAAGGTCTCCTCGGCGTACATGCGCATGCCGGGGGCGACGCCGGTGAGCACGGTCGGCTCGAAGACGTACGGGCCGATGTCCGGGCGGGGCCGGCCGCCGGTGTGCACGACGGCGCCCCGCGCGACGGCGTCCGCGACGTGCGCGGTGACGGTGTCGAGCTGACGGGCGGAGGCGAGCGAGCCGAGGTCCGCCCCGAAGTCGCCGGTCACGCCGAGGCGCAGCGTGGCGGTACGGGCGACGAAGCGGCGGAGGAACTCGTCGTGCAGCCGGTCGGCGACGTACACCCGCTCGATCGAGATGCAGAGCTGGCCGGCGCTGGCGAAGCAGGCCCGGATCGCGCCCTCCACCGCCCGGTCCAGGTCGGCGTCGTCGAGCACCAGCAGCGGGTTCTTGCCGCCCAGTTCCAGCGATGCCGGCACCAGCCGTCGGGCGGCCTGGGCGGCGACCTCGCGGCCGACCCGGGTCGAGCCGGTGAAGCAGACCTGGTCGGCACCGTCGACGACGAGCGGGCCGACGACCGTGCCCTCACCCGCGACGATCTGCCACAGCTCCGGGGGCAGTCCCGCCTCGACGGCGAGAGCGCGGACCCAGAGCGCGCTGAGCATGGTGGCCGGGTCCGGTCTGTGCACCACGGCGTTGCCGGCCATCAGGGCGGGCAGCACCTCCGAGGCGGCCAGCGACAGCGGGTAGTTCCACGGGGAGACGACACCGACCACCCCGACGGGAAAGCGCAGCTCGACCGTGCGGGTGAGCACCGGCAGGGCACCGGTGCGCCGGCGGGGTCGCAGCAGCTTCGCCGCCGCGCGGGCGTAGTAGCGGGCGTTGATGGCGGTGTCGAGGACCTCCTCGACCGCGTGCCGCCGTGCCTTGCCGGCCTCCAACTGGATCAGGTCCAGCCCCTCGGCCTGCCGGTCGAGGACCAGGTCGTGCAGGCGCAGCAGGACGGCGGCGCGCCGGGAGACCCGCAGCGCGGCCCACGACCGCTGTGCGGTTCGCGCGGCGGCGAAGGCGTCGTCGACGTCGGCCGGGGTGCTCGACGGTACGTCCACCGTCCGCTCGCCGGTGAGCGGCGAGGTGGCGGTGAAGGTGGGCCCGGTGCCGCGCACCTGCGCGACGACCGACGAGGGACCGGTGGTCGCCACCCTGGTCCGCCGTCGGGCCGACCGCC
>NZ_JBFAMU010000182.1:0-9324 GCF_040656655.1 Micromonospora sp. NPDC049799 | reverse complement strand
GACGGGTTTGATGTTCTCGCTGGCGTACTGCATGATCAGCCGCCCGGTGGTGGTCTCGCCGGTGAACGCGACCTTCGCCACCGCGACGGCGAGCGCGCCGGCCGTACCGAAGCCGGCGGGTCCGTCGGTGACACCACCGGCCGCGTCGCCCGTCGCCCCGGTGAGCAGCGCCATCGCCGCGGCCCGCGCCGCCGCCGCCGCGGCGGGGACCGGTGCGGCGAAGGGTCCGCGTACCTCGCAGGCGGACCGGAGGACCGCGGACGCCGAATGGGCGGGCGAGCCCCCGTACGACCCGGACTACGACGGCCCGGTGCGCGGCGGCGGTGGACGCCCGGGGGGCGCCCAGCCGGCGGCACCCGTCTACGAGGGCTTCGACCCGGGTGACGAGCCGCTGGACGAGGTGATCGACGAGCGGACGGCCCGCCAGTCCAGTGAGGAGCAGGCGGTGCAGCTGCTGCGGGAGGCGTTCGGCGCCGAGAAGATCAACGAGGTCGACGCCCGCTGAGCTGAGCCGCCGGTACGCGCCGGTCAGGCGGCCCGGGCGGGGAGGCCGTGCGGGTGGGCGGTGGCGAGCAGCCGCTCGTCGGCGTCGCCCAGCCGGGCGCGGAGCTGGAAGTGGTCCGGCCCCTGGTCCGGGTACGGCTCGAAGAGCAGGTGGGCCACCGGCGCGTCGGCGGTCGCCGCGGAGGCCAGCCGGTCGAGCTCGGCGGTGACCCGGGCCCACTCGTCGGCCGGCACGTACTGCCGCATCACCGAGTGCCACACCACGGTCAGCGTCCCGGGACGCGGCGCGATGCCGGCCAGGAAGTCCGCGGCGCCGGCCGCCTCCACCCGCGCCGGGACGCGTCGGGCAAGCTCCAGCGCGCCGGCCAGCCGCCCGGCCCGCGCGGTGTGCTCCGGCCAGACGTACGCCCGCAGCGCCAGTTCCCCCTCCGGGCTGCCCGGGTCGAGCGGGGTGACGTCGCAGCCGAGCCGCTCCACCACGGTCAGCTCCGGGTGGGCTGCGGCCGCGTCCCGCAGCCAGTCGGGCACGCCGTTGCGCCAGGCGCCCGGCAGCCGTACCGGGGAGTCGGCCGGCCCCCAGGCGAAGTCGTCCGCCTCCACCCGGAAACGGTCGGCGCGAAGGTTCAGCCCGGCGCTCGCACCCAGCTCGACCAGGCGTACCGGCCGGTCGCCGGTCCCGGCCACGGCGTGCAGCAGCCCCGCGAGCAGCAGATTGGCACGCCCGACCTCGTTGGTCTGCGGGGGCCGGGGCAGCCAGGCCCGGACGTCGTCCCGCCGGTCGGCGAGGAGCGCCCGGAGCGCGGCCCAGGCGGCGTCCGCGTCCGCCGGGGAGTAGGTGCCACCGGCGGAGGGGTAGAAGCGGGCCAGGTCGGGGGCCTGCCCGGTGAGCACCAGCGCGTGCACGCCGCCCAGGATCCGAAGCGGTACGACGGCGTCGAGGGGCAGGTCGTCGTACCCCTCGGTGACACTGGCGCACGGGCCGCCGGCCCGGACGTCGGCGGCGGCGCGGACCAGCAGGTCGTGATAGAGGCCGGCGTCCATGTTCGCGCAGGCCCGGGCCTGCCGCTCCATGGCGGCGACAGCGTGTTCCACGGACATGTCCGGGCCTCCTCCGGTCGATCAGTCGATCATCGGGCGACGACCGGCGGCGCGGAAGCACCGGGCGGGGTCGGGTCGGTCACAGCGGTTAGGCTGGGCGGCGGCCCAGCAGACGAGTGCGAGAAGGAGCCATCCGTGCGCCCAGGTGGACAGCCGAACATGCAGCAGATGCTGAAGCAGGCGCAGAAGATGCAGCAGCAGATCGCCAAGGCGCAGGCCGAGCTGGCCGAGGCGGAGTTGACCGGCACCGCCGGCGGCGGCCTGGTGACCGCGACGGTCGCCGGCACCGGTGAGCTGAAGTCCATCCGGATCGACCCGAAGGCCGTCGACCCGGAGGACGTGGAGACGCTGGAGGACCTGGTCGTCGCCGCCGTGCACAACGCCTCCGAGGCGGCGCGGGAGCTGACCGAGCAGAAGATGGGCCCGGTCTCCGGTGGCATGGGCGGCCTCGGCCTGCCCGGTTTCTGAGCCACCAGATGTACGAGGGCGCCATCCAGGACCTGATCGACGAGCTGGGCCGGCTGCCGGGCGTGGGCCCGAAGAGCGCCCAGCGGATCGCCTTCCACGTGTTGTCCGCGGACCCGGCCGACGTCAACCGGTTGGCCGGTGCGCTGCGCAAGGTCAAGGAGCTGGTCCGGTTCTGCACCAGCTGCTACAACGTGGCCGAGTCCGACCAGTGCCGGATCTGCCGTGACCAGCGCCGCACCGACGAGGTGCTGTGTGTGGTCGAGGAGCCCAAGGACGTGGTGGCGATCGAGCGGACCGGTGAGTTCCGTGGTCGCTACCACGTGCTCGGTGGCGCGATCAATCCGCTGGAGGGCATCGGGCCGGACAACCTGCGCATCCGCGAGCTGATGACCCGGCTGAGTACCGGCACGGTGCGGGAGCTGATCCTGGCCACCGACCCGAACACCGAGGGCGAGGCGACCGCCACGTACCTGGCGCTGATGGTCAAGCCGATGGGGATCGCGGTGACCCGGCTGGCCAGTGGCCTGCCGGTCGGCGGCGACCTGGAGTACGCCGACGAGATCACGCTGGGCCGGGCCTTCGAGGGCCGCCGGGCGGTCTGACCGCCCCGCTGAGCTGGCCGGACGGGTCTGACACCTGGTGGCCGAAGCGCCCTGCTCGACGTAACAGTTTGGCATCGTGGATCGGGATCGTTAGGCAAGCGGCCTGCTTCACCTTCGATTCTTCGGCCAGTGCTCCTCAAAGACACGATCCGATACCAACCGTCCATCCGGCGGTTTCCGCAGTGTCGGCGCGGGAGCTATGGTCACCGCCATCGGTGACCCCTGTCACCACGTTGTCCGTACCCCCAAGGACGAGGTGAAGCACCATGCGTGCAACCAGGCCGAAGGCCGCTATCGCGGCCGTTGCGGTCGCGGCCCTCGCGGTAGCAGGATGCGCCGAGAGCGACCGCGATGATTCTTCCGGCGGCAGCAAGAAGGACACCCTCGTCTTCGGCGTAGCCGGAGACCCGAAGGTGCTCGACCCGAGCTTCGCCAGCGACGGTGAGTCGCTGCGCGTGGCGCGTCAGGTCTTCGAGACCCTGGTGCGCCCCGAGGAGGGTGGCACCAAGGTCACCCCCGGCCTGGCCGAGTCCTGGACGCCGGACGCCGCCGGCACCACCTGGACCTTCAAGCTCCGCTCGGGCGTGAAGTTCCACGACGGCACCGACTTCAACGCCGAGGCCGTCTGCGTCAACTTCAACCGCTGGTACAACGCCAAGGGCCTCATGCAGAGCCCGGACGTGACCGCGTACTGGCAGGACATCATGGGCGGCTTCGCCAAGAACGAGTCGCCGGAACTGCCGGACAGCCTCTTCAAGTCCTGCACCGCCAAGGACGCGACCACCGTCGACCTGACCTTCACCCGGGTCTCCAGCAAGATCCCGGCCGCGCTGATGCTGCCGTCGTTCTCCATCCACAGCCCGAAGGCGCTGGAGCAGTACGACGCCAGCAACGTCGGCGGCACCGCCGAGGACATCAAGTACCCCGAGTACGCCACGGCGCACCCGACCGGCACCGGTCCGTTCAAGTTCAAGGCCTGGGACGTCGCCAACAAGACGCTGACCCTGGAGCGGAACGAGGACTACGCCGGCACCAAGGCGAAGCTGAAGACCCTGATCTTCAAGACCATCTCCGACGAGAACGCGCGCAAGCAGGCGCTGCGCTCCGGCGACATCAATGGGTACGACCTGGTCGGCCCGGCCGACGTCGAGCCGCTGAAGAACGAGGGCTTCAACGTCCTCACCCGTCCGGCGTTCAACATCCTCTACCTGGCGATCAACCAGAAGGGGAACCCGAAGCTCGCCGACATCAAGGTCCGCCAGGCGATCGCCCACGCGCTGAACCGGCAGGCCCTGGTCGACTCGAAGCTGCCCCCGGGCGCCAAGGTCGCGGTCAACTTCATGCCGGACACCGTCGAGGGCTGGAACGGCGACGTCACCAAGTACGAGTACGACGTCGAGAAGGCGAAGAAGCTGCTGGCCGAGGCCGGCGCGTCGAACCTGACGCTGAAGTTCCACTACCCGACCGAGGTCACCCGGCCGTACATGCCGAGCCCGAAGGACCTCTTCGAGCTGCTGTCGGCGGACCTCAAGGCGGTTGGCATCAACGTCCAGCCGATCCCGCTGAAGTGGAGCCCGGACTACCTCAACGCCACCACCTCCGGTACCAAGCACGACCTGCACTTCCTCGGGTGGACCGGTGACTACGGCGACGCGTACAACTTCATCGGCACCTTCTTCGACCGGCAGAAGGACGAGTGGGGTTACAACAACCCCCAGCTCTTCGCCCAGTTCAAGGACGCCGACACCACCGCCGACGCGGCGGCCCGGACGGAGAAGTACAAGGCCCTGAACAAGGCCATCATGGACTTCCTGCCGGGTGTCCCGGTGTCGCACTCGCCGCCGGCGATCGTGTTCGGTAAGGACGTGACCGGGATCAAGGCGAGCCCGCTCACCGACGAGCGGTACGCCAGCGCCGAGTTCAAGTCCTGACCTGACGCAAGAACCGCGGGCGGGCGCTGTGTTGCACAGCGCCCGCCCGCGGCCCTCCGTACCCCCTTCGAGGTCACCGTGTTCCGGTTCATCGTCAGACGCCTGCTCCAGCTGATACCGACGCTGTTCGGGCTCTCCCTCCTGCTCTTCATCTGGCTCCGTCGGCTACCCGGCGGTCCCGAGACCGCCATCCTCGGCGAGCGCGCCACGCCCGAGATGCGCGCCGCCATCCGCCGCAACATGGGCCTTGACGAGCCGATCCTGGTGCAGTACGGCCGGTTCGTCCGGCGGTTGATCCGGCTCGACCTCGGCACCTCCACCTCCACCAAGCGGACCGTCGTCACCGAGTTCGTCGAGCGGTTCCCCGGCACGGTGGAGCTCTCCGTCGCAGCGATGCTGCTCGCGATCGGCGTTGGCATCCCGCTGGGTTACCTGGCCGCCCGCCGTCGCGGGCGCTTCCTCGACCACGCGTCGGTCGGCGGCTCGCTGATCGGCATCTGCATCCCGGTCTTCTTCCTCGCGTACGTACTCAAGGCGATCTTCGCGGAAAACCTGGGCTGGTTCCCGGCGAGCGGCCGGCAGGACCCGACGATCGGGGCGACCCGGGTCACCAACTTCTTCGTCCTCGACGGGCTGATGACCCGCGAGTGGGACGCCGCCGCCGACGCGCTCTGGCACCTGGTGCTGCCCGCCGTCGCGCTGGCCAGCATCCCGCTCGCGATCATCGTCCGGATCACCCGGGCCAGCGTCCTGGAGGTGCTCAACGAGGACTTCGTCCGCACCGCCGAGGCCAAGGGGCTGACCGAGAGCACGGTCCGGCGTCGGCACGTGCTGCGCAACTCCATGCTGCCGGTGGTCACCTCGATCGGCCTGCTCACCGGTGGCCTGCTCTCCGGCGCGGTGCTGACCGAGACCGTCTTCGCCTTCAGCGGCATCGGAGCCTTCATCTACGAGGCGATCAGTCAGCGCGACTATCCGGTGCTGATGGGCTTCATCCTGATCATCGCGGTGGTGTACGTGCTGGTGAATCTCCTGGTCGACCTCTCCTACAGCCTGATCGACCCGAGGGTGAGGGTCCGATGACGATCACCACCGGCAAGAAGAAGGAAAAGATCGACCGGCTCTCGGAGCTGGCCGCCCGAAACGACGAGCGCGGCGTCAGCCTCTGGAAGGAGGCGTTCCGCCGGCTGCGGCGCAACCCGGCGGCGATCGTCGGCGCGGTCATCCTGGGCCTGTTCCTCCTGGTCGCCGTCCTCGGGCCGTTCCTCGTCCCGCATGCCCCGGACGCCCAGCTCTGGAAGGGCGAGATCCGCCTCGGCGACTTCCCCGGCCCGCGGGGGGAAAACTGGTTCGGCGTCGACCACATCGGACGCGACGAGTTCAGCCGCATGATCGTCGGCGCGCGGCAGACCCTGCTGGTCGGCGTGATCTCCACCCTGATCGGCCTGGCCGTCGGCTCGCTGATCGGCGGGATCGCCGGCGCCGCCGCCGGCCTCGGCGGACGGTGGGGCCGGGCCGTCGACAACGTGCTGATGCGCGTGATCGACATGCTGCTGGCCATGCCGAGCCTGCTGCTGGCGATCAGCATCGCCGCCCTGCTCGGGGCCGGCCTGGAAACGGTCATGATCGCGGTCGGCGTGGTGTCGGTGCCGGTCTTCGCGCGGCTGCTCCGCGGCTCGATGATCTCCCAGGCGAACAGCGACTACGTCCTGGCGTCCGTCTCGCTGGGCGTGAAGAAGCCGAAGATCGCGCTGACCCACGTGGTGCCGAACTCGCTCGCCCCGGTCATCGTGCAGGCCACCCTGACCCTGGCCACCGCGATCATCGAGGCCGCCGCGCTCTCCTTCCTGGGTCTCGGCAACAACGACGCCTCCATCCCCGAGTGGGGTGTCATGCTGGCCGACGCGCAGCCGTACCTCGACTCGGCGCCCCGGCTGGCGATCCTGCCCGCCCTCGCCATCATCGTCACCGCGCTGGGCTTCACCCTGCTCGGTGAGGCGATGCGCGAGGCACTCGACCCGAAGCTGCGGAAGTAGGTCCCCTCATGGCACTGCTCGAAGTGGACGACCTCTCCGTCACCTTCGCCCGGCGCGGCCAGCGCACCGTGCACGCGGTGGACGGGGTCTCCTTCTCCGTCGACGCCGGTGAGGTCGTCGGTCTGGTCGGCGAGTCCGGCTGCGGCAAGAGCGTCACCTCGCTGGCCCTCATGGGCCTGCTGCCCAAGCAGCCGGGCCTGCGGGTCGGCGGCAAGGCCGTCTTCGACGGCACCGACCTGCTCCAGCTCGACGACCGGTCCCGCCGCGACATCCGGGGCCGGGACATCGCGATGATCTTCCAGGACCCACTGTCCTCGCTGAACCCGGTGATCCCGATCGGGCTCCAGGTGACCGAGGTGCTCGCCCGGCACCGGGGCATGAAGGGCGCGGCGGCGGAGAAGGAGGCGGCCGCGTTGCTGGACCGGGTCGGTATCCCCGACCCGAAGCGGCGGCTCAAGGAGTACCCGCACCAGCTCTCCGGTGGCATGCGGCAGCGTGCCCTGATCGCCATGGCGGTGGCCTGCCAGCCGCGGCTGCTGATCGCCGACGAGCCGACCACCGCGCTGGACGTCACCATCCAGGCGCAGATCCTGGAACTGCTCAAGGATCTGGTCCGGGACTCCGGCACCGCGCTGCTGATGATCACGCACGACCTGGGTGTGGTCGCCGGCATGTGCGACACCGTCAACGTGCTGTACGCCGGCCGGGTCGTGGAGACGGCCCGCCGCCGCCCGCTGTTCCGCGAGCCGCGGCACCCGTACACCGTGGGGTTGCTCGGGTCGGTGCCCCGCCTGGACGCGGGGCGCGGCCAACGGCTCAACCCCATCCCCGGCTCGGTGCGCGACGTCCTGCCCTGGCCCGACGGCTGCGCGTTCGCCCCCCGCTGCTCGCGGCGGGTCGACGCGTGCGTGGGCGAACCGCCGGCCCTGGTGCTCACCCACGACGGTCGCAGCTACCGCTGCGTCAACCCGGCACCGATTCCCGGGCTGACGCCGGCCGAGGACGTCCGCGCCGTGGTGCCGACGGACGCGCAGCCCGGTTCGGTGCCGGCCCAAGCCGTCCCGGACGACCCGCCCACGGTGCCCGGCCTGGGCCCCGCGCCGCGCGAGGAGGAATCAGCGTGAGCGAGCAGACTGTCGAGCCGACCGTCGAGCGCGACGACATCCTGGTCGAGGTCCGCGACCTCAAGGTGCACTTCCCGATCCGCCGCGGCGTGATCTTCGACCGGACGGTCGGCCACGTGAAGGCGGTCGACGGCGTCGACCTGCGCATCCCGCGCGGGAAGACCTACGGCCTGGTCGGCGAGTCTGGGTGCGGCAAGTCCACGCTCGGACGGGCGCTGCTCCAGCTCACCCCGCCGACCAGCGGTGAGGTGAGCTTCGACGGCGTCGAGCTGACCACGCTGCGGGCGGGGAAGCTCCGCCAGATGCGCCGCCGCATGCAGATGATCTTCCAGGACCCGATGTCGAGCCTGGACCCCCGGCAGAACGTCGAGTCGATCCTCACCGAGGGCCTCCAGACCCACGGCATCGGCGCCGACCGCGACGACCGGCGACGGATCATCGGCGAGACGCTGGACAAGGTCGGCCTGCCGCGCTGGGCGCTGTCCCGCTACCCGCACGAGTTCTCCGGCGGTCAGCGGCAGCGCATCGGCATCGCCCGCGCCCTGGTGCTCGGGCCGGAGCTGATCGTCGCCGACGAGCCGGTCTCCGCGCTCGACGTGTCGATCCAGGCCCAGGTGGTCAACCTGCTGGACGAACTCCAGGACACCCTCGGCCTGACCTACCTGGTGATCGCGCACGACCTGGCCGTGGTCCGGCACATCTCCGATACGGTCGGCGTGATGTACCTGGGCGCGCTGGTCGAGGAGGCGCCGGCCGACCGGCTCTACACCGAGCCGCTGCACCCGTACACCCGGGCGCTGATGTCGGCGGTGCCGGTGCCGGACCCGGACGTGGAGGACCGCCGGGAGCGGATCCTGCTCGCCGGCGACCTGCCCTCCCCGGCCAACCCGCCGTCGGGCTGCCGGTTCCACACCCGCTGCCCGTGGGCGCAGCCGACCCGCTGCGCCGACGAGCGGCCGGTGCTGCGGGAGATCGGCGGCAGCCGGGTCGCGTGCCACTGGGCGGAGCGGATCGCCAGCGGCGAACTGCGCCCGCACAAGGTCGAGGTCCAGCTCACCCGCCCCGTCGGCGAGGGCGAGGAGCCGCACACCGTCTCCGCGCCCACCGAACCCGGCTCGTACGTGTAAGGAAGGGTCCCCGCTCAACGCCTCCGGTAGAGGAAGGGCCCCTTCTTAACGCCTCGCGGCGTCGGGAAGGGGCCCTGTCCGATGGTGTGGGACTCAGCCCTCGGGGCGGTTGACGAGGGCGACGGCGATGGTGTGCACCGCGTCCAGGGCAGCCGGGTCGGCCAGGGCGGCCCTCCCGCCGGTCACCGCGTACCACTCCTCGGCGTCCTTGTACTGCACCTTCAGCGTGACCTGGCCGGCCGCGTACTCGGTGCGTACGGTCAGCTCGCCGGTCACCACGCCGACCTCGTCGGTCATCACCCCGCCCGGCCCGGCCACGACATCGGCGGTACGGCTCTGTGCCCCGCCGGCCGCGGCGTCCGCGCTCATGCCGGCACCCGGCACGGCGGCCCCGGCCGCCCCGTCGGCGGTCATTCCGGCGGTGCTCGGCCCGG
>NZ_JBFAMU010000181.1:0-9384 GCF_040656655.1 Micromonospora sp. NPDC049799 | reverse complement strand
GCGGTAAACAAGGGCAGGCAACGTCGCGACGGTGCATCAAGATTTAGTCGTTGTAACAGTTGGTCGCCTGAGTGGCGCATCAGCGCAGACGCGCCCGGCGGTGAAGTCGCGGCGTCGGGTCTCGACCGCCCGTTCGCCCAGGCAGACAGCCTCGGCGGAGAGCAGCTCGCCGATCCAGTCGTCGGCCGCGGCCACGGCCACCGCGACCTCCGGCGGCAGCAGGTCACGCATCGACAACCCCCCGGAGGTACGCGGACAGCCCCGCCCGCCCGACGCCGACCGGGTCGGTTCCGGGCGGCCGGTGTGGCAGGTGCCGGCCGGTGCGCCGGGCCGGCACCTGGTCGACGGTCGGGGTCGGAACGGTGGCCATGGTCGGTCAACGTACCGCAACCATGTAACGCCGGAGAGTCCCCGCGCGCTGAACTGTGCGTCTCCTGGGGATCGGCGCCATCCACTCTCGACCCCGGGCCGGCGCGGCGTCGGCGTGGGGATCCGTAAGGGGGAGCGCGATGAACGGTGGTGGGGATTCCTCGCTGTCCGGAGCGGACGACCATGTCCCTCTGACGCCTGGTTGGACCTGTGGTCGGTGCGGGGAGGACTGGCCCTGCTCGCCCAAACGCAGCCGGCTGCTGCACGAGTACGGGATGGACCGCGCCATGCTCACGGTCTACCTGGGGTCCTGTCTGGCCGCCGCCACCGAGGACCTGAAGGGCCTGCCGGGCGCGAACCTGCAGGACCGGTTCATCGGCTGGTTGCCACGTCCACGCCGGCTGCACTGACCCGGACCTGAGCGCGGGCCGGAACGGGGGACGGTCCGTCCCGGCCCGCGCCGCTCATCGGAGGGGGGTCACCTCGCGGCACCCACCCGGTCGAGCCGCTCACCGGTCCGAAGCGGAGCGGGTTGGTCCGGCGTACCACCCGGGTGGACGCGCGGCGTCCACGGCACGAGACTCGGCCGCCGGTGGGCACTGAGATCCTCGATCCACCCGAGCAGCAGCACGAACGCGGCGAGGATCACCAGAGCCACCGCGAGGTATCCGACCTGCCCGATCCGCCAGACGCCGAAGCGGTCCCCCACGACGAAGCAGACCGCGATCGCGGCGTTGTGCCACAGGTAGATCGTCAGCGCGCGCCGGTTGAGCGCGGTGACCAGCCGGTCGAGGGGTCGGGCCCGGGCCAGCCACGCCATCGCGGGCCGGGCCCGGAGCAGCAGCAGAACGAAGGCGAGGGAGTAGAACGCCTGGGCCACCGGGACCTCGTTCAGGTCCAGCCCGCCCTCGGGGTGGGTGAGCACCCACCCGATCCCCATCGTCGCGCACGCCCCGGCCAGCACCACCAGGACCGCCACCGGCAGCCGACGCAGGTGGCCGTCGCGGTGGGCGAAACCGACGATCCAGCAGGCACCGAAGGTGGCGAGATCGGTGGCGGCGGAGTCGACGACGACGCGGCCGAGCGACGGCGCCGCGGTCTGCAGCAGCACGACGGTGGCCAGCGGGAGGAACACGGTCGGCAGCGGCCAGCGGCGGTAGAGGCCGAGCAGCACGGGGGAGAGCAGCACCAGCCACACGTACGTGACCAGGTACCACAGCACTCCGGTGACGTTCCGGGCCCACTCACTGCCCGGTGGCTCGGCAAGAGGAACCAGCCAGGTGAGGAACGCGGGCCACGCCGGTCGGTCGGACCAGCCGTGCCAGAGCATGACCGGCACCAGCACCGCGCCCATCGCCCACAGGGCCGGCAGGAGGCGCCGGAGCCGGGAGTTCACGGCGTCGCCCGGCGTCCGGTCCAGTGACCGCGCCATCAGGGAGCCGCCCAGCGCGAACATGACTCCCATGGCCGGGAAGACGAGGCTGAGCCAGGCCGCGCCGAACATGTGGTAGGCGACCACCCGGGCGAGTGCGACCGCCCGCAGCACGTCGAACCAGCGGTCCCGGCCGGCCCCCGCCCCGTCCGGGCCCGCCGCGCGGTCGGCGGCACCGACGACCTGCTGTCGCGGATCGGTGGCCGGGTCGCCCGCCCGCTTGAGCTTCCGCCACCGCAGCCGGGTGCCGGTCAGCGCGGTCACCGCCGACCGGACCAGCACCAGGTACATCAGCTGGCGGTACGCGAACTGCTGCAACGGGAGCGTCACCAGGGAACCGAGGCGCTCCCGGTCGAGCCGGAAGGCGATCAGCGCGGTGACCGCCTGGAGCGCGAGCATCGCCACCCACGCCACCGCCGTCTCGGTCGAGCCGAGGAAGAAGAGCCCGTAGACGGCCATCAGGTCCAGGACCGGCCCGAGCAGCGGCAGCAGCACGCCGTACAGGGCGAGCAGTGGCAGGCCCCGGCGGCCGAACCGGCCGGAGGCACCCCGGTCGACCAGCGCCCGGCGGTGCTTCCACATCGCCTGCATGGTGCCGTAGCTCCACCGGTAGCGCTGGCGCCACAACTGACCCACCGTGCCGGGCACCTCGGTCCAGGCGCGGGCCTGCTCCTCGTACACCACGCGCCAGCCGGCCCGTAGGACGGCCATCGTGACGTCGGTGTCCTCGGCGAGGGTGTCGTCGCTCATGCCGCCGGCGGCGAGGAGCGCCCGACGGCGGAACGCCGCGATCGCCCCCGGCACGGTCGGCATGCAGCCGAGGGTCTCGTAGAGCCGGCGGTCCAGGTTGAACCCGATGACGTACTCGATGTGCTGCCAGCGGCCGAGCAGGCCGTGCCGGTTGGCCACCTTGACGTTGCCGGCCACCGCCCCCACCGACGGATCTCCGAACGGCTGCACCAGCCGGCGGACGGAGTCGCGTTCGAAGACGGTGTCGCCGTCGACCATGACGATGATCTCGTGCCGGGCGTACATGATGCCGGTGTTGAGGGCGCTCGACTTGCCGCCGTTGGGCTTGCGGACGACTCGGACGTTGGGTAGTCCGAGTGCGTCCACCAGGTCGGGAGTCCCGTCGGTGGATCCGTCGTCCACCACGATCACCTCCACCCGGTGGTCCGACCCGGCCAGCGACCGCACGCTGGTGACGATGCCGGCCTGCTCGTTGTACGCCGGCACGATGATCGACACCGGCTCGGTGACGCGCAGCCCCCATGACCAGCGGGGTGACCGTCTTCGCCGGGCGTGCCGGACGGCGAGGGCGAACAGCAGCAGCGTACGGAGCAGCATCAGCACCCCGACGACCAGGAACATCACCTTCAGCGCCGTGACGAACAGGTCCGCGATGTGCACCGCCACCACGACCGCGGAGGCCCGCCACCGGTCGACCGTTCCGACCGGGACGTTGCCGGCCAGGGCCGGGACCGCCTCGTCCCTCAACCGGGACCGGTTCACTCCTTCGCTGATGGTGGTGAAGGTGTAGCCACGGGCGGTCATCGCGGGGATGAAACGGTCCAGGGCCGCCACGGTCTGCGCGCGGTCGCCGCCGGCGTCGTGCAGCAGCACCACGGCGCCCTGCCCGGCGGGCGGAGTCATGTTCCGCACGATGGCGTCCGTGCCGGGCCGGGCCCAGTCCCTGCTGTCGACGTCGTTGACCACGGTGAGGTAGCCGTGCCGGCCGGCTTCCCGGACGGCCGCCCACGCGCCGTTGTCGATCGCCCCGGGCATCGAGGAGTACGGGAAGCGCAGCAGGTTGGTCCGCACACCCGCCGTGCTCATGATGGCCATCTGGGTCTGCGCGTACTCCAGCCGCCGCTGCCAGCGGGGCAGCACGGTCGGGTCGGGATGGCTGAAGGTGTGCACCCCGAGTTCGTGGCCCTCGGCGGAGATCCGTGCGGTGAGGCGGGGGTTACGGGCGACCTGGGAGCCGACGACGAAGAAGGTGGCCGGCGTCCGGTGCCGGCGTAGCACGTCGAGCACCTGCGGCGTCCACACCGGATCCGGCCCGTCGTCGAAGGTCAGCGCGATGGTGCGCGGGGGCACCCGGTAGGAGGTCGCCCGTCCGTCGACGGTGTCGATCACCGGACCACCCGAAAGGATCGCGGCAGGCACCGTGCTCTGGTCGCCGACCTTCCGCACATGGTCGGGAGTGAACTTCGAGTTCGCGTACGCCTCCACGACCAGCACGCTGGCCACGACGACGAGAAGCGTCGTCCAGACCATCCAGCCGATGCGGAGGCGGGACCGGGGTGGATCGAGGTGGTGGCGTGCGGGGGTCGTCGGTGTGGTGGAGAAGAGCATCGGGCGGGTTACCTCGCGGTGAGAGCGGTGCCAGTGACCATGGAAGCGGCCCAGCTCTCCGCGGACGGGGTGCCGGTGACGGCCGGATCCGGCGTCGGCGGCGGAGCCGTCGGGGACGGTGCGCCGGTGGGCTCACCGGGCGGCCGGGGCGGCGGAGGCGCTGACGTCGGACCGGGCGCGGGCAGCGGTGTCGGCATCGGTCCTACGACCACGGGTGCGGGCGGGACGATCGCGTCGGCGTCAGGCTCGCCGGGGCTGGGCGGATCCGCGACCGACCGGCCCTCGGGCCCCGGTGCGTCCTCGACGCCGACGGGCTCAGCCGGCGGAGCGATGGGCAGGGCCACCACCGTCTCCGGAAGGGCGGGAGGCTGATCGCCGATCTCCATCGCTGGGGCGGCGTCGAGCTGCGGCGTTCCGCCGGCCGGCACCGCCGGTCCGGTCAGGGCGGCGAGGGCGACGATCGGGAGATAGGCGAGGGAGCCGGACGCGACGAGTAGGCCCCAGCGGCGAACCAGGCGATGTCGTCGCCCGGTGACGTCGACGAAGACCGGTGCCAGCGGCGGGTGAAGGACCGGATGAGATCCACTCAGGACGGACGAGGACTCGTCGTGATGGGTGTGAGTAGCCACTCAGACGAGGCTAGAGAGGTGATTAGTGGTTTATGTCCAAGTTGTCATCGTGGTCCGACCGGTGGTTACAGAAGATGAACATCGGGAAGGACCGCGCAGACGAGCCCGAACGTGATGGTCGGCTCAGGTGTGCCGTAAGGGCTCAGCAGGTTCGATGTCCCCCGGCGGGCGGATGGCGGGTACGCCGTTGCGCATCGCCATCCGCCCCTCGGTCGGTCAGAAGGCGTGGGTCACCGTGACGGTGACGTTCGAGCAGGAGTTGCCCCAGGTGGTCAGGGCGTTCTTCTCCGCGCTGTCGACGGTCAGCCGCCAGCGGGTCTTCACCGCCGTCCACTCGCGGACGTAGCGGCACTTCTCGTAGGTCGGCATCCAGGTGGTGGGATCCTGGTCGCCCTTGGCCTGGTTGACGTTGTCGGTGACCGCGACCAGCGAGCGCGCGTCGCCGAGGTCGTTGGCGAACGCCTGCCGGCGGGAGGTGGTCCAGTTGCGGGCACCGGAGTCCCACGCCTCGGCGAGCGCGACCACGTGGTCGATGTCGAGATCCGCCGGGTTGGTCCAGGAGGCCGCGTCGTAGTAGGAGTACCAGCGCCCGCCGCTGAGATAGCAGCCGGAGCCGACCGAGGGCACCGTGGTGGCCTCGGCGATCAGCACCTCGTACCGGGCGTTGCAGCCGTCACCGTCGGCGTCGGTCCAGTGCGGGAACAGGTCCCGGGAGTAACCGGTGCGGACCTCGGACGCGACCGGCAGGTCGGCGATGAGGGTGCGCAGCGGCACCGAGACGGTGGCGGCCCGGGCGGGGGCGGTCAGCCCGAGTGTCGAGAGGGTGACGGCGGCCAGCAGGCCACCGATCCAGCGGAGGGTGCGGGTCATCGCGGACTCCATCGGTCGTCGGGGGATGCCGACAGTGCAGTCGGGCCGGGTTCCGACTGATCCGACGGTGGATGGCCAGTGAGCGAAATCGGTCGATACGTTCGAAGAACGTGCCCGCGAGCCCGGGCCGCGATCGAGAGGGGTCGGGACACCTTCGCCGATCCGCCACGTTTCCGGGCGATGACCGTCCGTCAGTTTCCCGATGTAAACCTTCCGGCCGGCGTGGCATCGGTCGGAAATCTGACCCAAGTCGACCCGTTGTGCCGGTCGTGCGCTGTGGTTAAGCTTCTCGTGCGCGCCTCAATCGCCCGCTTCCCCCGTGGCAGGCGATCGGGGCGCGCCCTAACTGTCAAAAGGGCCCACACGCTTCGGCGTGTGGGCCCTTTTCCTGTCGTCCATCGGGTCGCGGTCCGGGCGGAGACGGCCCGCCGGGCCGCCTCCGCACCGGGTCACCGTCCGTCAGATCCAGCGGCCGTCGAGCCACATCCGTGCCGACCATTCGTCGTACGGGATCAGCTCCGCCACGAAGATCGGATAGAAGTACGCGAAGGACAACGCGACCAGCAGCACGTACGCCCCGACGATGACCCCGCCGACCAGCCGGCGGTCCGCGGTGGTCGCGGCCGGCGCGGTGGTGGTGTCGTCGGGCGGCCCGCCCGGCGTGGCGATCGCGCCCAGCACGTAGGTCACCGCCAGCACCAGGAACGGCAGGGCCGGAGCGGTGTAGAAGGAGAACATCGTCCGGCCGCCGTCGAGCGCGAACCAGAACCAGGGCAGCAGCCCGGCCCCGGCGACGAGCAGGATCGCGCCGGCCCGCCAGTCCCGCCGGGCGAGCCCGAGCCAGGCGAGCGCGGCCAGCGCCGGCAGGAACGACCACCAGAGCAGCGGCGTGCCGAGCAGCAGGATCTCCGAGGCGCAGGACGGTGCCCCGCAGGCGCCCTCGCCGGACCAGTAGAAGGCGACCGGGCGGCCCAGCAGCAACCACTGCCACGGCCACGACTGGTACTTGTGCGGATCGTCCAGCGTCGAGTGGAAGCCGTATGCGGCCTTGTGGTACTCCACGAGGTTGTGCAGCGGCCCGAGGAACGGGGTGTCGCTGAGCGGGGCATCCTTCCACCGGTTCTCGTCGATCACCCGGTAGTAGCCCTCGTCGCCGAGCAGCCAGCCGGACCAGGTGGCGACGTAGGTGACGACCAGCAGGAGACCGGCGACCACCATCCAGGGCAACTCGTCCAGCGCGGTGTCCCGCCACGGTCGCCGTACGCCCGCGGAGCGGCGCACGCCGACCTCCCAGAGCAGCACCAGCAGCGCGAAGGCCGGCAGGAAGTAGAGCGCGCTCCACTTCACCGCGCAGGCGCAGCCCAGCAGCACCCCGGCGGCGAGCCGCCACCACGGCCAGGTCCGCCAGCCGCCGGGCGGGCGGCCGGCACGGCCGGGTCGGGTCGGGTCGAGCCCGGCGTCCAGGGCGCGGGCCCAGCGCCGTCGCCGGGAGTCCCGGTCGAGAACGAGGGCGCCGAACGCGGCGAGCACGAAGAACAGCAGGAAGATGTCGAGCAGCGCGGTGCGCGACAGCACCAGGTGGAAGCCGTCCAGGGCGAGCAGTAGACCGGCCGTGCAGCCCAGAAGCGTGGACCGGAACAGCCGCCGGCCGATGCGCACCAGCAGCAGCACCGACAGGGTGCCGACCAGGGCGGCGGAGAAGCGCCAGCCGAACTCCGGCGCGGTGGTGACGAGGTGCCCGGGGACCGAGATGCCGTGCTCGGCGTCGGAGTACCCGAAGGCCCACTCGCCGAGCCCGATGAGCCACTTGCCCAGCGGCGGGTGCACCACGTACGACGGGCCACCGTCCTTGTAGTTCCACTCGACGCCCTTGTCGACCAGGGCCCACGCGTCGCGGGCGTAGTAGGTCTCGTCGAAGATCTTGCCGGGCGGGTGACTCAGGCCGACGAACCGCAGGATCGCCGCGATCGCGACGATCACCCCGGTGGCGAGCCAGGAGCGCCCGTCGAGTCGGGCCTCGACCGTGGCCAGGCGGCGCCGGACGATGTCGGGCACGCCGCCACCGGACGCGGCGGAGTCTCCGGCGGTGGTCTCGGTGGGCCGCTGCGGGTCGTCGCCATCGGGCCCGGAGTGCTCCGGCCCGGCCGGGCCCGCGCTGTGCGCTGTGGACGCCTGGGTCACCTGGCGATCGTAGGCTGCGAAGGTGGCCGGTGGCGCCCGTCGTCCCCGAATCCGGAACCAACGTCGATGAAGGAGCACCAACTCGTGGGTGAAATGTCCGACACCGGGCGCCTGATCCTGCTGGGCGCGCCGCTCGGCAATCCCGCCGACGCCTCCGCGCGACTCCGGCAGGTGCTCGCCACCGCCGACGTGGTGGCCGCCGAGGACACCCGGCGGCTCACCCGGCTCGCCCGGGACCTCGACGTCACCGTCGAGGGCCGGATCGTCTCCTACTTCGAGGGCAACGAGGAACGTCGTACACCGGAACTGGTCGAGGCCCTCGTCGGCGGTTACGTGGTCGCCCTCGTCACCGACGGCGGCATGCCGAGCGTCTCCGACCCCGGCTACCGGCTGGTCCGGGGGGCCCTGGACGCCGGCGTGCCGGTCACCTCCGCCCCCGGCCCGAGCGCGGTGACCACCGCCCTCGCGCTGTCCGGGCTGCCCAGCGACCGGTTCTGCTTCGAGGGCTTCCTGCCCCGCACCCCGAGCGGCCGCCGGTCCCGGCTGCGCGCCCTCGCCACCGAGGAACGCACGCTGGTCCTCTTCGAGGCGCCGCACCGGATCACCGGCGCGCTCGCCGACCTGGCCGCCACGTTCGGCCCGGACCGGCCCGCCGCGCTGTGCCGGGAGCTGACCAAGACGTACGAGGAGGTCGTCCGCAAGCCGCTCGGGGAACTGGCCGCCTGGGCGGCGGCACAGGAGCCGCGCGGCGAGATCACCCTGGTGGTCGCGGGCGCACCGGAGATCGCCGCCGAACGCCCCGACGACGACACGTTGCGCGCGGCGGTCGCCGACCGGGAGGCCACCGGGATGTCCCGGCGCGACGCGATCACCGACGCCGCGACGTCGTACGGGCTGCGCCGCCGCGACGTCTACGGCGTCGTACACCGCTGACGTGAAAGGAAGGGCCCTTCCTTTCACCGCTCACCAGGCGGCGACGAGGAAGCCCACGGTGATCAGCAACGGGCCGGCCAGCCCGGCGCCGACCGCCCAGCGGCGGGCCCGCGGGTCGGCGAGTCGGGCCGCCCCGGTCCACCGGACGATCCCCACCGCGCAGCCCAGCACCGTCACCAGGCCGAGCAGCCAGCGCAGGTGCCCCTTCGCGCCGCTGTCCGCGTACGCGGTGGCACCGTCCGGGCCGGTCATCCGGGCGGCCACCGTCGCGCCCGGCGTCGCCCGCTCCCGGGGCACTCCGCTGACCGCGACGCCGTGCGCGAAGAACCGCTCCCGCTCGGCGACGAAGGTGCCCCGACACCGCTGGCCGAGCCCGCCCCCGGTGCAGTCGTCGATGACCACCCGGCCCGGCGTGGCGTGCCCCACCGCCAGCCAGAACGGCGCCGCGCTGACCCAGGCGAAGAACGCCGCCACCAGGCTCAACGCCACCAACGCGGCGAGCCCGGGCAGCGGATCCGGCGGGTGGGCCCGGCGGGCGGGCCGTCGTCGGTGATCTTGCCAGGGTGGTTGATCAGCGCCTCGGCCCCGGTACGGGCCAGCGTGACCGCCAGG
>NZ_JBFAMU010000180.1:0-9397 GCF_040656655.1 Micromonospora sp. NPDC049799 | reverse complement strand
CGCCGGTGCTGCGCGGCGTTCAGGCCGCCACCGTGCTGCCGGTCTGCGCGCTCACCCTCGCCACCGGCGGCGACGACCTGCCCGTCCTCGCCCTCTGCCTGCTAGCCCTCGCCTACGCCGCCGTCGACCGCCCCGGCCGGGCCGGCATCGCGGTGGGCCTCGCCGGAGCGCTGAAACTGTTCGCGTGGCCCGTCGCGCTCGTCCTGATCGTCTGGGGCCTGACCCGCCGCGCCGGCCTCCGCGTCGCCGCCGGCGCGCTGGGCCTGCCCGCCGCCGCCCTGCTCCCGGTGCTGCTGGTCGACCGGGACGCCCTGGTCGAGAACGTGCTCCGCTTCCCGCTCGGCCACGGCCTCGTCACCAGCCCCGCCCAGTCGCCGTTCCCCGGCCACCTGATCGCCACCGCCCTTCCCGCCGGGCGCGCGATCGCCGCCGGGCTGCTGCTCGCCGCCGGGCTGGCGATCGCCGTCCGGCTCGCCCGCCGCCCACCGCGCGACGCCGCCACCGTCGCGCTCATCTGCGGGTACGGGCTGCTCGCCGCGATCCTGCTCATGCCCTCCACCCGCTTCGGTTACCTCCTCTACCCCCTCGCGTTCCTGGTGTGGGCATCCGCGATCGCCGCTCCGGTTCCCTCCATCGGTTCCGCCATCCGGGGGGCGGAATCCCTCGACAGGGCGTAGACCTGAAGACATGACCACGTACCGAGACCGGGCCGAGGCTGGGCGGATGCTCGCCGACCGGCTCACCGCTCTGATCGGCGACCGGGACGTCATCGTCCTCGGCCTCGTACGCGGCGGCGTACCCGTGGCGGAGGTCGTCGCCGAACGGCTCGGCGCCCCGCTCGACGTGCTCGTGGTGCGCAAACTCGGCATGCCCTGGGCACCCGAGGTCGCGTTCGGCGCACTCGGCCCCGGCGGCGTGCAGGTCCTCAACGACATGGTCGCCAGCCGCCTCGACCCGGACGCCATCGCCGAGGTCCGGGGCCGCGAGCAGGCCGAGCTGGAACGCCGGGAGAAGCTCTACCGCGCCGGTCGTCCACCCCTGGATCTCACCGGCCGCACCGCCGTCATCGTCGACGACGGCCTCGCCACCGGTGCCACGGCCCGCGCCGCCGTCCAGGTCGCCCGGCACCTCGGTGCCCGCCGGGTCGTCGTCGCCGTCCCGGTCGGCTCCCAGGAGGCGTACGAGATGCTCGCGGCCGAAGCCGACCAGGTCGTCTGCGCACAGCACCCGCCGGAGTTCATGGCCGTCAGCAGCTACTACGACGATTTCCACGAGGTCTCCGACGACGAGGTCACCGAGGCGCTCACCGCGACGGCGTGAGCAGACCGGGTACCGTCGGGTGATGAGCCTCACCTGTCCCAAGTGTCACGGAGAAATGCGCCAGTACGAGCGCAGCGGCGTCGTCATCGACCAGTGCGGGGAGTGCCGAGGCATCTTCCTCGACCGCGGCGAGTTGGAGAAGCTGTTCGAGGCGGAGGCCAACTGGCAGCGCCAGCAGGGTGGTGCGCCCGCCGGGCAGCCCGCCCAGCAGCCGGGTTACGCCCAGGGCGGTTACCCGCCGCCTCCGCCGCCGCCCGCGCCCGCCCCGCACCAGCCCGGCTACGGCGCGGCGCCCCCGCCGCCCGCGCACGGCTACCCGCCGGCGCCCGCCCCCGCGTACGGCCACGGGCAGCAGCACCACGGCTACCACGGCCACTACAAGCGCAAGAAGCACAAGAGCTTCCTGGACGAGATGTTCGGCTGAGCTCCCCGCGGCCGGGCCGGCAGCCCGCCGGCCCGGCCCTCCCTTGTCCACCGTGCCGACCGGCACCCGCTGTGCGAGGCTGCGTCGCATGACGTCCGGTGGGCACCACATCCCGCTCGCGCAGGCGTACGACGGCATCACCCGGACCGTCGCGGACCTCGACGACGCCGACCTCCAACGCCCCACCCGCTGCCGGGGCTGGCTCGTCGCGGATCTGCTCCTGCACGTCGTCGGCGACGCCCAGCGGGCGCTGGTCGCCCTCGCCAGCCCGGCCGACGGCCCGCCCGACACCGACGACATCAGCTACTGGCGGTCCTTCCGGTCCGGCGACGACGACACGCGGCACGCCTGGCGGATCCGCCGCTCCGCCGCCGCCTTCCACCGACCCGGCGGCATCGTCCGGGCATGGACCGACACCGCACCCGCCGCCGTCCGCGCCGGCGGTCGCGCGGACCCCGACAGCTGCGTGACCACCCAGGGTCACGTGCTCCGCGTACGCGACCTGCTGACCACCCTCGCCACCGAGGCCGTGATCCACCATCTGGACCTGGTGGTCGACCTGCCCGACGCGCCCCGCCCGGGGGAGGCCGCGCTACGGGTGGCGGTGGCGACGATGGACGGCCTGCTCAGCGACGACGCGGTCCGACCCGCGAGCTGGGACGACGAGGAGTACCTGCTGAAGGCGACCGGCCGGCTGCCGCTGACGGAGCACGACCGAATGGAACTCGGCGAGGTCGCCGGCTGGTTCCCGCTGCTCGGCTGACTGCTCCGTCACGGGCTTTCTCAGACGATTGCCATGTCGACGAAGCGGGACAGGTGCAGTTGGGCCGCCACCGTCACGGTGTCCGTGGGTCCATTCCGATGCTTGGCGATGATGAAGTCCGCCTCCCCCGCGCGAGGCGACTCCTTGTCGTAGTAGTCGTCCCGGTGCAGAAGGATGACAACGTCCGCATCCTGCTCAATTGATCCACTTTCGCGCAGATCGGACAGTTGGGGGCGCTTGTCGGTGCGCTGTTCCGGGCCACGGTTCAGCTGGCTCACCGCGATGACCGGGCACTCGACCTCCTTGGCCAGCAGCTTCAGGCCACGGGACAGGTCCGCGACCTCCTGCTGTCGGCTCTCGGTGCGCTTCGGCGAGGTCATCAGCTGGAGATAGTCGACGACGATGAGCTTCAGGTCGTGCCGCTGCTTCAGGCGGCGCGCCTTGGCCCGGATCTCCATGAGGTTCATGCTCGGTGTGTCGTCCACGAAGAGCGGCGCCTCGCTGATCTCACCCATGCAGCGGGCCAGCTTGGTCCAGTCGTCGTCGGAGAGTTGGCCGCTGCGGAGGACGTGCAGTGGCACCCGGGCCTCGGCGGAGAGCAGGCGCATGACGATCTCCACCTTGCTCATTTCGAGCGAGAAGATCGCCGCCGCTTGGTTGGCACGAATCGCTGCATTTCGGGCAAAGTCCATGCTAGCGGTCGATTTGCCCAAACCCGGCCGGCCAGCCACGATAATGAGTTGACCCGCGTGCAGACCGTTGAGCAGTCGGTCCAGGTCGGTGAATCCGGTGGGCACACCGGTCATCATGCCGCCCTGCGCGCCGACCGCCTCGATCTCGTCGAGCGTCGGCTGGAGCATGTCGGCGAGCACCGCGAAGTCCTCGCTGACCCGGCGCTCCGTGACGTCGTACACGGCCTGCTGGGCGAGGTCGACGACGTCGTCGACGTCGCGGCTGCCCCCGCTGTTCGTGCCGTAGCCGAGCTGCACGATCTTCGTGCCGGCCTCGACCAGGCGGCGCAGCACGGCGCGCTCGCTCACGATCCGGGCGTAGTAGGCGGCGTTGGCGGCGGTGGGAACGCTCGCGATGAGGGTGTGCAGGTAGGGGGCACCGCCGATCCGCACCAGGTCGCCGGAGTCGGCGAGCGCGGCGGCCACGGTGATCGAGTCGGCCGGCTCGCCGCGCCCGTAGATCTCCAGGATCGTGTCAAAGATGGTGGCGTGCACCGGCCGGTAGAAGTCGTTGGTCTTGAGAATCTCGACGACGTCGGCGATGGCGTCCTTGGAGAGCAGCATGCCGCCGAGGACGCACTGTTCGGCGGCGACGTCCTGCGGTGGGGTCTTGTCGAACTGGCCGTCGCGCTGCGCCGGCGCGCCCTGCTGCTGCCCGCCGGAGCGCGGCTCCGCGCGCATGTCGTCGGTGACCGACACGGTCCCCCCTCCACGCCGTCGGATCCTCGTCCCAAGCTTCACCGCCGGGTACGACACTCCGACCTGCCGGTTGATCGGGGGTCATCGCGCGGCCGGTCGGTGGCCAACCATACGGAAACCGAGGTCAGCCCCTCAACAGCCCGGTGGACGAGCCTCGGGACAACCTGTGGACGCGGGTGGGCGTGCATGTGCGCAGCGTGTGCACAGGTTGTGGACAACCGTTGGGGAATTCTGCCCGACCATGGCTCTGACCTGGGAAAACGTCGTCCCCACCCTGTGGAGGAGAATTTTTTGGTCAGACTGTGGCCTCATTCGTCCCGTACTATCTCCCCCAACGGCTACACCTGCACATCGGATTGCGCTTTCGGTTGAGAAGGGTCACGCTCCGGCCGTGAGACACCTGGACTGGGGACGCGGAGAGGATGGTCCGCGCGAGCGACAAACGGTCGCTCCCTGGGACTATCCCGCCGATCCGCCTCCGGCAGACCGGTACGGGTCCGATGGTTACCGCACCCCGAGCCGTCGGCGGGCGATCGAACGCGGCCAGCAGGAGCCCGTTGAGGCGTACCTTCCGCGGTGGGCCCTGGAGTCCGGCGTACGCAGCGCGGACGGTGGCGGCCGGCACGCGGCCCCGGACGACGACGAGGACGACTACGAGCCGGAGCGGCCGTGGTCGGGGGGTCGGAGCACCGAGACGACGAGCACCTGGCGGCGGTCCAACGAGACGAGTTGGCGTGAGGTTCCCGCGATCGGTGCCGCGCCGGAGTCGGACCACACCCGGGAGTGGACGTTCGACCGCCCCCAGGAGCAGGGATACGTGGGCAGCCGGCGGGCCGACGACGATCCGGTTTCCGGGGTCGCGGGTCCGCAGAGCCGTCCCCGGCGGTCGCCCTCGCGCCGGCCGCAGGTGGTCTGGTCGGGGCTGGAGGACGCCGGCGAGGTGACCGGCGCGGTCGGTGAGGTGGAGCGCCCGACGCGGAGGAACCGCCGGGGGGCGGAGTCGCGTCCGGCGGTGGATCCCTGGGACCGGGAGGCGCGCCGGTCCGTCGAGCCGGAGGCCGAGGCGGATGTGCCGGCGGTGGACCCGTGGGACGCCTCCGGTGTGTACGCGTGGCAGTCGACCGGTGAGGTCGACCGCTGGGACGGTTCGGTGGGCGCGTCCCGCTGGGACCGGGCCGACGACACGGGCCAGTGGGACCGACCTGACGACACCGGCCAGTGGTACCAGCCGGACGCCACCGGTCAGTGGGACCGGCACGTCGACGACGTCGGGTGGGACCGGGGCGTCTCGCCTCGCTCGGGCGGTGGCGGCACGCGGGGAGGGTCCGGTCGGGACGGTCAGGGCGAGGGGTTCTGGTCGGGCACGCGGCTGGCCGGTGACGATCCGCGGTGGATGGACCCGCCCGCGTCGGCTCCGCGTTCGCCGGTTGTCGCCTACACCGCTCCCCGTCCGCGTACGTCGCCGCGTCCCCGCGGGGAGCCGGCGGGTCCCGCGCGCGGGGCGTCGGCCGGGGCGGTACGCCGACGGATCGAGTCGGTGGGTACGGGCACGTGGTCCCGCCGTCTGGAGGAGGACCTGCTCGACCCCGATCCGGGTGGGCCGTGGCGGCCGTTGCTGTACACCGCCGCCTGTTACCTGTTGCCGGCGATGGTCGTGTTCGTGTGGTTGCTGACGCTGGACGGTCAGGCGCCGGCGGGTTGCGTCACCGACATCAGTGGTGGTGGCTGCGATTCACCGCGGTCGCGGGCGCTGGGCTCGCTGGCGGAGGCGATGCCGCGGCTGGGACTGGCGTTGGCGAGCAGCCTGGTGGTCGCGCTGCTGCTGCGTCGGGTCGGTACAACATGGCGGTCGGTGACCGTGGCGTTGGCGGCGGCGGTGGTGGGCGGTGGGCTGTCCACGGTGATGATCAGTGCGGTGACGGGTCAGCCGATCGGCTGACGGGCTCCGGAGGTCCCGCACGCCGGACGGGTCCGGCACGCGTACACGGAACAGCGAACAGGGCCCGCACCATGTTGTGCGGGCCCTGCCGGTGGTGCTGGTGCTGGTGGGTGTCAGCCCTGGACGACGTTGAGGTCGAACGTGGCGGACACCTCGGGGTGCAGCTTGATCTTCACCGGGTAGGTGCCGGTCGACTTGATGTGACCGGGCAGCTCCAGCCGACGGCGGTCGAGCGCGGGGCCACCGGCCGCCTTGACGGCGTCGACGACCTCGGCCGGGGTGACCGAGCCGAAGAGCCGGCCACCGTCGCCGGCGCGGGCCTTCAGGCTGACCTTCAGACCCTCGAGCTGGCCCTTGACCTCGTTGGCGTGCCCGAGGTCGCGGATCTCCCGCGCCGAACGGGCCCGCTTGATGGAGGTGACCTGCTTCTCCGCACCCTTGGTCCACGTGATGGCGAAGCCCTGCGGGAGCAGGTAGTTACGGCCGTAGCCGTTCTTCACCTCGACGATGTCGCCGGGGGTCCCGAGGCCGGACACCTCCTGAGTCAGGATGATCTTCATGTCGGTGCCTCCTCTCAGCGGGCCGTGGCGGTGTACGGCAGGAGCGCCATCTCACGGGCGTTCTTGACCGCACGGGCGATCTGCCGCTGCTGCTGCGAGGTCACGCCGGTCACCCGCCGAGCGCGGATCTTGCCGCGGTCGGAGATGAACTTCCGCAGCAGTGCGGTGTCCTTGTAATCGATGTAGGTGATCCCGTCCTTGTCGAGCGGGTTCACCTTCTTCTTCGGCTTGCGAAGTGCCGCAGCCTTGGCCATTGACCTTGCTCCTGGTTTGCGATCGCGGGCGCTCGGCGCCATTAGAACGGAGGCTCCTCGTCGAAGTTGCCACCCGAACCACCGCGCGAGGGTGCCGGAGCGGCAGAGGCCCAGGGGTCGTCGAAGTTGCCTCCGCCGCCACCCTGACCGCCACCACCGCCGGAGCCGAAGCCACCGCCGCCACCGCCACCGGAGCGCGACATCTTCTGCACCTTCGCCGTGGCGTAGCGCAGCGACGGGCCGATCTCGTCGACCTCGAGCTCGATGACGGTGCGCTTCTCGCCCTCGCGCGTCTCGTACGACCGCTGACGCAGTCGACCCGAGACGATCACGCGGGCGCCCCGCTGGAGCGACTCGGCGACATGCTCCGCCGCCTGCCGCCACACCGTGCAGGCCAGGAAGAGCGGCTCGCCGTCCTTCCATTCGTTGGTGGTCTTGTCCATGAACCGGGGCGTCGAAGCGACCCGGAACTTGGCGACCGCCGCACCGGACGGGGTGAACCGCAACTCGGGGTCATCGGTCAGATTGCCGATGACCGTGATGGTGGTGTCTCCTGCCATGACCATCTCCTCGCGCACTCATCGTTCCGCCGTACAGGCTCTCAGAGCCGTGTGACAGTGCCGATGAGGCTGATCCGGATGAACCGGGGTTTGGATGCTCAGCGCATCTTGGACGCTTAGCGCATCTCCGGCCGGATGACCTTGGTGCGCAGCACGGACTCGTTGAGCCGCAGCTGACGGTCCAGCTCGGCCACCGCCGCAGGCGTCGCCTGCAGGTCGATGACGGCGTAGATGCCCTCGGCCTTCTTGTTGATCTCGTACGCGAGGCGCCGGCGGCCCCACACATCGGTCTTCTCGACCGAGCCACCCGCGGTCCGGATCACGTTCAGGTACGTGTCGAGCGACGGGGCGACGGTGCGTTCCTCGAGGCTGGAGTCGAGGATCACCATGATCTCGTAATGACGCAAGACGTGCTCACCTCCTGTGGGCTAGGCGGCCACGGTCCTTCCGTGGCAGGAGGTCGTGCGTCGTGGCCCGCGCCGGTTGTCGGGGGGACCCGGCCGGACGCGGACAACCGGACCAGAATACCCGGTCCGGACGATCATGCCCGGGCAGGTGGGCGTCCGGACCGGGACAGGCGACGAGGCGGCGCCCGGAACGCGCGGCGACGGGGGCCCGCCTCGACGTCGCTGTCGATGCGAGCCCCCGTGCCACGAGGCCGCGGGGCGTCCCGTCCGCATTCCTTGGGTGGGACCTGGGGAGGAACGACCACACCGATGAGGTTGGACCGAGGACGCCCCGCGGAGCTTTATCATGTTGTGATTCGACACTATCCCGACTCTTGTCACCTTGTCGGAGAAACCGGAAAATCGTAGACAAAGTTTTTCCGCGTCCGTGTCCGGCGGGGCCGACCCCGCCGCGCCGGGCCGCGCGGCGGGGGGCCGTCTCGTGGCTAGGTCCACCGTCCCGTGCACGCGGGCGAGCCCGCGACCATCCCGGTACGGCTGACCGTCGATCCCACCTCCTCAACGAGCGCAGCCCCTCGCCGGTGACGGATCCCCTCGGCGGTCGCGCCGCCCTCGACCCTTTCGTCGGGGACGCGACGTAGGCTCCCCTGCATGCGTATCGGAGCACACGTCGATTCGTCCGACCCACTGGCGGAGGCGAGCGCCAGAGCGGCCGAGGCCGTGCAGTTCTTCCTCTCCGACCCGCAGGGGTGGAAGGCCCCGAAACCCCGTGCGGACGCGGACCTGCTGCGGGCCGCCGAGGTCGACCTGTACGTCCACGCGCCGTACGTCATCAACGTGGCCACGTTGAACAACCGGATCCGGATTCCCAGCCGCAAGCTTCTGCTGGCGCACGCCCAGGCAGCCGCCGCCATCGGCGCCAAGGGGCTCATCGTGCACGGCGGGCACGTCAACGCCGGGGACGACCCGGCGGTCGGGTTCGACAACTGGCGCAAGACCTTCGCGTACGCCGCCGACTCGGGCGGCTTCGGCGTACCGATCCTGATCGAGAACACCGCCGGCGGCGACAACGCGTGCGCCCGGCGGCTCGACGCCCTCGCCCGGCTGTGGGACGCCCTGGGCGACCACGAGGTGGGCTTCTGCCTCGACACGTGCCACGCCCACGCCGGCGGTGAGGACCTGCTGGGTCTCGTCGACCGGGTCAGGGCGGTCACCGGCCGGATCGACCTGGTGCACGCCAACAACTCCAAGGGCGCGTTCAACTCGGGTCAGGACCGGCACGACAACCTCGACGGCGGCACGATCGACCCGGACCTGGTGGTGGCGGTGATCCGCGCGGCGGGCGCACCGGTGGTCGTGGAGACCCCGGGCGGGGTCGACGGGCAGGGCGCCGACATCGCCTTCCTCCGCGAGCGGCTCGGTGCGGAGATCCGCACGGCATGACCACCGACCAGACCGCGTCCGGCGGACCGCAGCCCGGCCGCCGCAAGACCTCCGCAACCGGGACGCCCGACGCCGAGAAGGCCGGCTCCGAGAACACCGACGCCTCCCCGGACGCCGACGCCACCACCGACCGGCCCGGAGCCGCGACGGGGGCCGACGCGACCGAGGGCGGGAAAGCTGCCGCGAAGCCCGGCGCGAAGCTCATGACCGCAGCGATGGAGATGCCCCGCGTCCAGGAATGCGTGGTCGCGGCCTGCGCGTACAACCACACCGGCGACTGCCACGCCTTCGCCATCA
>NZ_JBFAMU010000179.1:0-9467 GCF_040656655.1 Micromonospora sp. NPDC049799 | reverse complement strand
GATCGGAGCCGGCGCGGGCTCCGGTTCCGGGGTCGGTGGGGTCGGCGGCTTCGCCGGCTCCGGCGGCTGGGCGGGCTCCGGCGGCTCCGGGTTGACCGGGCCGGCCCGGTAGATCCGGGCCTCGCCGGTGTGCGAACGGATGGCCGCCGCCTCGGCGGCGGAGACCCGACTCGTGCCCGGAACCGTGAAGCTGGCCCGGGCGGGACCGGCGGGCGGCTCCGACGACGGCACGGCCGGAGAGTCGGACACGCCGACCGGTGGGGTGGCGCCCCGCTGGGCGGGCACCGGGGGCATCGGTTCGGCGCTGCCGGTGGCCCGGTAGGTCGTGCTTCCCGAACGGGCGGGCGACGGGTCGACCCCGTCCTCGGGAGGGGCGACGGCGGTGGCGACGGTCGCCCGTGCCCGGGCCGGTGCGGCGGCGGGCTGGTGCGGGCGTACGAGGTCGGGACGGGAACCGGCCACGCCGGGTGACGGGTCGACGGGCGCGGACCTCCGGTCGCCCGGTTCCGCCGGGACCTGCTGATCGACCATGCTCGCCTCCGCGCCACGCTCGCGCCCGGAGCCGTGCGGTCGGCCCGGGAGTGCCTGAGTCTCACCGTGCCACATTCCGCCCCTACGGCACAGTCGGAGCGCATTCCCCGGGCGGTACGGCGAGCCGCACCGACCGGGGAACGGTCGGGTCGGACGAGGTCAGCTGCCGGTGCTCGCCGACGCGGTGGCCGAGACGCTGCCGGAGGGCGTCGCGCTGCTCGCCCCCGTCGTCGGGCTGGCGCTGCTGCTGGTGACCTGCGGCGACGGCGTGGTGGGGTCGGGAGCCGGCGGCGGCGTCGTGGCCGTGGGCGACGGTGAGGTGGTGGGCGACGGCGTCGGCGACGTCGTCGGGCTCGGCGAGGTCGTCGGGCTCGGGGAGGTCGTCGGGCTCGGCGACGTCGTCGGCAGCGGCGACCGGGTCGCCGACGGCGTCGGCTTCGGAGTGGTCGTCGGCTTCGGAGTGGTCGTCGGCTTGCTCGGCACGGTCGGCACGGTCGGCGTGGTGGGCACGGTCGGCGTGGTCGGGGCGGGTACCGCGCCGACGACCCGGGTCGCGGCGTAGAGCCGGGACCAGCGCACGTTCGAGATCTTGACGAAGTCGCCGGTGGTGGGCGCGTGGATCATCTTGCCGCCGCCGATGTACATGCCCATGTGGTGGATCGTCGTCCAGCTCGTGCCCGAGGCGAAGAAGACCAGGTCGCCGGGGAGCAGTGCCGCCGGAGGGACGGTGCGGGAGCGGGTCGCGTAGTACTGGTCGCGGGACACCCGGGGCAGGTCGTCGTAGCCCGCCGACCGGTACGCGGCCCAGATGAGGCCGGAGCAGTCGAACCGGTCCGGGCCCTCCGCGGCCCAGAGGTACGGGTCGCCGAGCTGTGCCTTCGCGTAGGCGACGGCGGCCAGCGCGGTCGGGTGCGCGGCCAGCCCGTTGGCGGTCTCGTTGGCCACGTAGCCGGCGCCGAGCTGCTGCTCGGCCGCCTCCTGCTGGCGTTCGATGACGATGAGCTGCGCGGCGTTGTCCTTGCGCAGCTGGACCAGCTTCGCCTCCTCGGAGCGCAGGGTGCGCTCGCCGGCCACGTACGCCTGCCGGGCCGTCGTGACCCGGCCCTCGGCGGCCACGAAGGCCTGCTGGGCGACCTGCTCGCCGGTGCGCGCCCGGGTGATCTCCTGCTTCGCCTCGGTGGTGTCGCCGCCCTCGACCCGCTCGCCCCGGGTGATCCGGGAGAGCTGGGTGAGGTCGTGCAGGTCGCTCGCGAAGTCGCCCGGCGGCAGCGCCGCGGCGGCCTTGATCGCCTCGCTGGCGGTGGCGTCGGCGAGGTCCTGCGCCCGGGCCAGCGCGTCGCGGGCCAGGGCCAGCTCCCGCTCGGCGGCGGCGAGCTGCGCCTCCGCCTCGGTGCGCTCCTGACGCAGCTTGAGCAGCCCGTCGCCGAGTTGCCCGACCCGCGCCTCGAGGGCGTAGATCTGCGCGGCGAGCGGGCCGCTGCCCGCGCCGGCGACCGGCGTGGTGACGCTGCCGGGAAGGGCGGGAGCGGTCGGTGCGCCGCTGGGCAGGTTCAGGGCGCCGGCGACGACCGGGCGGGCACCGGTGTCCGGGACGGTGGTGGGCAGGCCCGGCTCCGCGTACGCGGGAGCGGCCAGCACGGCGGCGACGACCGCCCCGAGCAGGGCCGACCAGAGCCTCGGACGCAGCACCGGTGAGATCACCGGGCTCCGCCGACGCCGTTGTCGCCCGTACCCGCTGTCGACCATTCCGCTCCCCGTCCGACCGGCGTCGCCGCGACCGGTGCGCGCGGCGTCAGGACGCTATCAGTGGTGTGAAACGCCCCATACTGTCTTACCGCACGCCGGCAACGATGTCGATGTGTCGGCGGGTAACGGAAGGCTGAGAGTCCGGTGAAGTACATCGCTGCGGGAGACCGTGCCGACGGTCCGTCGGCCGGCCGACGTAGGCTCGATCGGGACACCGGGGTGGAAGGACGTGGCTGGAGATGGACGCCGGACTCAAGCGTGAGCTCGAAGCGAAGGTGTACGCCGGCGAGCGGCTGACCCGTGAGGACGGGATCGCCCTCTACGAGAGCGACGACCTGACCTGGTTGGGCCGGCTGGCCCACCACCGCCGCACGGAGCTCAACGGCGACCGGGTGATGTTCAACGTCAACCGGCACCTCAACCTGACGAACGTCTGCTCCGCGTCGTGCGCGTACTGCTCGTTCCAGCGCAAGCCGGGTGAGAAGGACGCCTACACGATGCGCATCGACGAGGCGGTCCGCAAGGCCAAGGAGATGGAGGACGAGCAGCTCACCGAGCTGCACATCGTCAACGGCCTGCACCCGACGCTGCCGTGGCGCTACTACCCGAAGGTGCTGCGCGAGCTGAAGGCGGCGCTGCCGAACGTCAAGCTCAAGTGCTTCACCGCCACCGAGGTGCAGTGGTTCGAGAAGATCAGCGGCCTGAGCGCCGACGAGATCCTCGACGAGCTGATGGACGCCGGTCTGGAGTCGCTGACCGGCGGTGGCGCGGAGATCTTCGACTGGGAGGTCCGCCAGCACATCGTCGACCACGCCTGCCATTGGGAGGACTGGTCGCGCATCCACCGGCTGGCCCACTCCAAGGGCATGAAGACGCCGTCCACGATGCTCTACGGCCACATCGAGGAGCCCCGGCACCGGGTCGACCACGTGCTGCGGCTGCGGGAGCTGCAGGACGAGACCGGTGGCTTCGCGGTCTTCATCCCGCTGCGCTACCAGCACGACTTCGTGGATTCGGCGGACGGCAAGATCCGTAACCGGATCCAGGCCCGCACCACGATGGCCTCGCCGGCCGAGTCGCTGAAGACCTTCGCGGTGTCCCGGCTGCTCTTCGACAACATCCCGCACCTCAAGAACTTCTGGGTGATGCACGGCCTGTCGGTGGCCCAGCTCTCGCTGAACTTCGGCGTGGACGACCTGGACGGCTCGGTCGTGGAATACAAGATCACCCACGACGCCGACTCGTACGGCACCCCGAACACGATGCACCGGGACGACCTGCTAAACCTGATCTGGGACGCCGGCTTCCAGCCGGTCGAGCGGGACACCCGGTACAACGTGGTCCGTGAGTACGACAAGGCCCCGTCGCTGGCCGAGCGCCGCGCCGAGCCGCAGCAGGTCTGGGCCTGACGGGCCGCCGGCACCGGTGGCGGGTGGCGGCTCGCGTACCCTCGTAGGGCCATGACGGAGCAGCGGAGCGGATTTCCCCGGCGCGACGCCGAGGGGCGTGTCCTCAGCCTGGGTGACCTGCTCGGGGTCGGCCTGGCGGGCCTGGTCGTCGGCCTGGTCGCGCTGGTGCTGTTCGACTTTGCGTTCGTGTCGTTCGGCGCCGGTGAGTTCGGGCGGGCCAACGGCTGGCTGGCGGTGATCCTGCCGGCGTGGCTCTACTGGGACGACTTCCGGGCCTGGGAGTTCGGCGCCGCCCGGGTGGCGGCCGCGTTGGCGGCCGGCGTGCTGGCGGGTGCCGCCGGGCTGGCGGTGGCCGGCCTCGTCGCCGGGGCGCCGCCACTGCTCTCCGGTGGGCTGGGCGCGGCGGCCTTCACCCTCGGGTACGCGGTGGTCTGGTTTCCCGGTGTCCGCTGGTTGGCGCGCAGGACGGGCTGAACCCTCCGCCCGGGTGACCCGGCGGCGAGAAACGGAGTGCGGAGAAGTGAGCGCGGCGGTCAAGTACACGCTGGGCCGGATCGGGCTGTTCGTCGTCGTGCTGGCGGCCCTCCTGCCCACCGACCTGGACATCTTCCTCAAGCTGATCGTGGCGCTGGCCTTCTCGGCCGCCGCGTCCTTCTTCCTGTTGCGGGGCTGGCGGGACGAGATGGCCGAGGAGATGGCCGCCGCCGCCGAGCGCCGCCGCGCCGAGAAGGAGCGCCTCCGCTCCGCCCTGGCCGGCGAGGACCAGCCCCCCACCGAGCCCAACTCCCCCGACTCCCCACCCACCCCCCACTAACCCCTCCCCCCGGGGGTCGCTGCTCGTGTTGATCAAGGGGTTTGCGTCAGGGTCCGGCTCCTGGCCGACGCAAACCCCTTGATCAACGGGTGTTGGTCGGGTCTGCTACCAGGTGGTCGAGTCGGGGGCGGACGGCCAGGGGACGTCCGTCGGCTTGATCAGGTAGACCACGCCGCCGGAGCCGCTGCCGGTGCCGCCGCTGGCGGTGGTCCGCTTCGTCCGGAGCCAGATCTGCTCGAACTGCTCCCGCGGGTAGACGTGGCGTACCGCGTCGTTGCTCGACGAGGCCGGGTCGTTGACGATGACGTCCCCGTCGGCGGTGAAGCCGACCACCACGAACAGGTGTCCGGCGGTCCCGTAGCCCGCGCCGTCCAGCTCGCTGGCGACGAAGGACTGGCTGGTCACCACGGGGATGCCGGCGGCGATGAAACGCTCCACGTCGTCCAGGGAGTGCAGCCGAGTGACCCGTGCCTCCAGCCCGGCGAAGGTGGCCGCGTACGCGGTGTTGAACGGCCAGTTCCCGGCGCCCTCGTAGGCGTAGTCGTAGACCATCCGCGCGGCGTGGTTGACCGTCGGGTCCGGGTAGGTCGGGTCGACCCACGCGGTGTCCTCGGCGGACGCCCGTCGTCCCCAGTACTCGACCACCATCGTCGTGGAGGTGGGGGAGCACCACGCCTGGCCGCCGCCGTCGTACTCGGGGTAGTGGCCGGCGTGGACGTTCTGCGAGTAGCGGGGGACCGGGAGCTCGGTGCCCCACGCGATGCCTCCGGTGCTCGGCGGCACGGTGAACCGGTCCGGCACCCGGGAGCCCATCGCGCCGACCATCCGGACCGTCGGGGTCGCGGTGGTCGCCGGGTCCCGGTAGAGGGTCACCCGGAGCTGGTACGACCGCAGCAGCACCCCGGCGGCCGGGTTGTCGACCGCGAGGGTGTCGGTCCAGACGCGGGACGTCTTGTCGCCCTGCTTGTCGACGCTGGTCCGCCTGATGTCCGTGTCGCCGGCGGCCCAGCGGCCCATGACGTACCAGGGGGTGCGGGTGCCGGTGCCGTACGCGGCCTGGAGTTCCACCTGGAGCCAGGTCCCGGCGGGCGTGTCGGCGTTCCACGAGGTGATCAGCTCGGTGGCGTCGAAGCCGATCGCGGTGACCGGCGAGGTCCAGGTCCCGTACGCCCAGGTGCGCTTGGCGCTGGTGTGCGGGTCCTTGTAGACGGTCGTGCCGAGCGGGGTGCCGAGGGTGAGTCCGGCCGCGGTGGCCACCGTGCCGGCGGCGGTGCCGGCCCGCCACTCCGTTTCGCCGGCCCAGTCGTGGAAGGCGATCTGCTCGTCGTGGCCGACGGTGGCGGCGGTGGCGACGGCGCCGGGGGGCGCGGCCAGGGGAGCGGCCCCGGCGGGGGCGGGTGTGAGGGTGCCGAGCAGGGTGAGGGTGGTGGCGCCGGCGAGGGCGGCGGCACGAAGGCGAGGTCGGGTCACTGGTCCTCCGCTTCCTGACGGGCGGATCGTTGGCGGTCAGTGTCCCGCCTGGAGGGAAGTTTCGCCAGAGGTCGACCGATAGAAAATCCTTGCCAACGTGAGGATCAGGCTGGCATGGATCAATTCAACGACGGATGTTGATATGACCATGTGACGGGTGGTGGAGTGTCCTCCACCGTGCGGGATCTCTCCCGCGCCCCGAGGAGGTTGTCCATGGCCTTCCGCAACTCCACCCTCCGTCGCCGTCTCGCCCTCGCCATCGCCGGTGCCCTCGGCGTCCTCACCCTCGCCGCGCCACCGGTCTCGGCCCGCCCGGGACCGGACCGCTCCGGCGAACCGGCCGCCGTGCCGTACCGGGTGCTCGGCCCGCGTACGCTCGCCGACCGCAACGCCGTCGCCGGCACCGGCGCCTCGATCGACTACTCCGAACACGGCGTGCTGCACGTCAGCGCCACCCGCGCGGAGGCCGCCGCGATCACCCGGCTCGGCTTCGGGCTGGAGGCGACCGCCGCGCTCCCCACCGACCGGGGGGCCGACCCGCACGGCCACGCCGAGGGGGACGTCGGCACGCTCGCCTTCCCGCCGGCCGACTCCAACTACCACGACTACGCCGAGCTGACCGCCGTGGTGAACAAGGTCGTCGCCGACCACCCGACGATCGCCCGGAAGATCAGCATCGGGACGTCGTACGAGGGACGCGACCTGATGGCGGTGAAGATCTCCGACAACGTCGCCACCGACGAGGCGGAGCCGGAGATCCTCTTCAACGCCCAGCAGCACGCCCGTGAGCACCTGACCGTCGAGATGGCGATCTACCTGCTCAACCTGTTCACCGACAACTACGGCACCGACTCCCGGATCAGCAGCATCGTCAACGGCCGGGAACTGTGGATCGTGCCCACGGTGAACCCGGACGGCAGCGAGTACGACATCGCCACCGGCTCGTACCGGTCCTGGCGGAAGAACCGGCAGCCCAACAGCGGTTCGTCGTACGTCGGCACCGACCTGAACCGGAACTGGGGCTACCTGTGGGGCTGCTGCGGCGGCTCGTCCGGCTCCACCTCGTCGGACACTTACCGGGGCCCGTCGGCGTTCTCCGCACCGGAGACCCAGGCGCTGCGGAACTTCGTCAACAGCCGGGTGGTCGGCGGTACCCAGCAGATCAAGGCGAACATCGACTTCCACACGTACTCGGAGCTGATCCTCTGGCCGTTCGGCCACACGACCGCCAACACGACCACGGGGATGACCGCCGACCAGTACAACACGTTCGCCACCATCGGCCAGCAGATGGCGAACACCAACGGCTACACCCCGGAGCAGGCCAGCGACCTGTACATCACCGACGGCGGCAGCATCGACTGGATGTGGGCCACCCACGGCATCTGGGCGTACACCTTCGAGCTGTACCCGGGCTCGGCAACCGGCGGCGGCTTCTACCCGCCCGACGAGGTGATCCCGCAGCAGACCACCCGCAACCGGGACGCCGTGCTGCTCCTCAGCGAGTACGCCGACTGCCCGTACCGGGCGATCGGCAAGCAGTCGCAGTACTGCGGCGGTGGCGGCGGCACCACGGTGTGGTCGGACACCTTCGAGACCGCGACCGGCTGGACCATCAACCCGTCGGGCACCGACACCGCCACCACCGGGGCGTGGGAGCGGGGCGCCGCCCAGGCGACCACCTCCAGTGGCGCGAAGCAGCTCACCCCGTACGCCGGGAGCAACGACCTGGTCACCGGCCGGCTGGCCGGCACCGGGGCGGGTGACTACGACGTCGACGGCGGCGTGACCAGCGCCCGGTCCCCGGCGGTGACCCTGCCGTCCTCGGGCACGTTGACCCTCTCCCTGGCCTGGTACCTCGCGCACGGCTCCAACGCCAGCTCGGCGGACTACCTCCGGGTCAGCGTCGTGCACAACGGTGGCACCACCGCGCTGCTCACCCAGTCCGGGGCGGCCACCGACCGCGACGGCTCCTGGGCGGTGGCCAACCTCAACCTGACCCCGTACGCGGGTCAGTCGGTCCGCATCCTCGTCGAGGCCGCGGACGCCTCGGGCGCGAGCCTGGTCGAGGCGGCTGTGGACAACGTCACCATCACCAGCTCCTGATAGCCGGTGGGGCCCCGCGCAGCCCCCAGCGGGGCCCCACCCACCTTCCATCCCTCGCCGATCCGGGACATAACGGCGCTGCTCACGATCGCCGAGCAGCGACCGGCCCCGGATCGGCGAGGCGCGTGCGGGGCGTGCGCTACCGTCTTACCGACCATCCCGCAGCGAAGCCGGTGCGAAACCGGCGCTGTCCCGCAACTGTGATGCCCCTGATCGGGGACGAGCCAGGTCGCCTGCGGTTGGTCGCGACACGCGCTCTCGAGGAAGGGCGCCTCGCGGACGGGCGCATCCGCTCCCTGTCGGCGAAGCACCACGCTCCTCGACCGACAGGAGGACCCATGTCCAGACGTACCCCCCGGCTCTTCGCCGCGACCCTCGCGGTCGCCGCGCTCGCCCTCGGCGCCTGCGCCGAGAAGACCACCGACACCCCCGCGGCCGGCGGCAGCCCGTCGGCCGCCGCCAGCTTCCCGGTCACCGTCGGCTCGCTGACCCTCGCCGAGCGGCCGGAGAAGATCGTGTCGCTGTCGGCGACCGCCACCGAGATGCTCTTCGCGATCGGTGCCGGCAAGCAGGTCACCGCCGTGGACGACAACTCGAACCACCCGGCCGAGGCGCCGAAGACCGACCTCTCCGGCTTCCAGCCGAACGCCGAGGCGATCGCCGCCAAGAGCCCCGACCTGGTGGTGCTCTCCGACGACCGCAATAAGATCGTCGATCAGCTCACCGCGCTCAAGATCCCGGTGTTCCTCACCCCGGCGGCCACCACGCTGGACGACTCCTACCGGCAGATCACCGAGCTGGGCACCCTCACCGGGCACCCGGCCGAGGCCGCCGACGTGACGAAGCGGATGAAGGACGACATCGCCAAGCTGGTCGCGGACCTGCCGAAGCGGTCGGAGAAGCTCACCTACTTCCACGAGCTGGGCCCGGAGTTGTACACCGCCACCAGCAAGACCTTCATCGGCTCCATCTACGCGCTGGCCGGCCTGGAGAACATCGCCGACCCGTCCGACGCCGACGGCAAGAACGGTGGCTACCCGCAGCTCTCGCAGGAGGTCATCGTCAAGGCCAACCCGGACTTCGTGTTCCTCGCCGACACCAAGTGCTGCCAGCAGAGCGCCGACACGGTCAAGGCCCGGGCCGGCTGGGCCGGCGTCACCGCGGTGAAGAACAACCAGGTCGTCGGCCTCGACGACGACATCGCCTCCCGGTGGGGCCCGCGCGTCGTGGACCTGCTCCGCGCCATCGTCGACGCCACCGCCAAGGTGCCCGCGTGACGCTCGCCCACTGTTAGCCGGGGACCCTTTCCATGCAGCAGGCGTTAAGAAGGGGCCCTTCCTTGCCCGCAGCACCGCTCGCCCGGCCGGCCGGGACGCCACCCGCGTCCCGGC
>NZ_JBFAMU010000178.1:0-9485 GCF_040656655.1 Micromonospora sp. NPDC049799 | reverse complement strand
CGCGTGCCGTACGCGCCGCGCAGCGCCCTGGGCCTGGCCGTGCTCCTCGGCCTGGGCGGCGCACGGGCCTGAGGGGGCGGACCGACGTCCCGTGAGGACGGGTGGTCGGGGCTATTGCGCCCACGGGCAGCGAGCGCCATCGTTCTTCCAGGAGCTGGTGCTGCCCGTGGCGCTGCGATAGCTGGGAGAGCCTGATGCCGATCAGCAGGAGAGCGATACTCGCGGGGATGGTCGGCGGCGCCGGTGGCGCAGCCCTCGGCCTGTCCCCGTTCCCACCCGCCCGGGCGTTCGCCAGGCCCACGCCGTCCATCGCCGGTACCACTCTGGAGCACACCATCACCCGGGGAGCGCCGGGCGCCGGCGGCTACGCCACGCTCCGGCTCGCCGAGGGCGAACCGTTCCTCGTCCGCGCCGACCTCGGCGGGGTGCCGCGCGAGCGGGCGGGCCTCACCGGTCGGGTGGTGACCTGTTTCGCGCAGCTCAGCGACCTGCACGTGCTGGACGTACAGTCGCCGGGGCGGTTCGAGTTCTTCGACCGGTACGGCAGCCTGCCCGGTCTCGACGACCTGAGCAGCGCGTACCGGCCGCAGGAGCTGCTCAGCGCCCAGGTGGGCGACGCCATGGTCCGGCAGTTGCGCCGGGTGCGCGGTGGGCCGTTCACCGGCGCTCCGGTGCGGTACGCGGTCGTCACGGGCGACAACACCGACAACTGCCAGCACAACGAGCTGCGCTGGTACATCGACCTGCTCGACGGCGGCGCGGTCCGGCCCGACTCCGGCGACCCGACGCGGTACGAGGGTGTGGCGGACGACGCCGCGCCGGATCCGTACTACTGGCACCCCGAGACCGGCTTCGGTCAGGCGACCTCGGTCCACGGTTTCCCCGTCGTGCCGGGCCTGCTCGACGCCGCGCGCGCCCCGTTCCAGGCGGCCGGGATCGGCGTGCCGTGGTACTCGGTCTACGGCAACCACGACGGACTGGTCCAGGGCAACGTGCCCGCCTCGCCGCTGCTGCAACAACTGGCCACCGGCCCGCTGAAGCTGACCAGCCTGCCACCCTCGATCCTCGCCGCGCCGATTCCGGCGCAGATCCAGTTCATCCTGGGGCTGCTCGCCCAGGACCCGGCCGCGGTGGCCCTGATGCTCTCCTCCGGCGGGCGCCGTTTCGTCACCCCCGACCCCGCCCGACGGATCGTGGACCGGGCCACCACCGTGACCGAACACTTCGCCACGACCGGCACGCCGGTCGGGCACGGCTTCACCCCGAGGAACATCGTCGACGCCACCGCGTACTACACCTTCGACGCCGGCCGGGTACGCAACATCGTGCTGGACACGGTGAACAGCGCCGGCGGGCCGAACGGCTCGATCGACCCCGTCCAGTACGCCTGGCTGGAGCAGCAGTTGCAGAGGGCGAGCAGCCGCTGGCTGTCACCGTCGGGCGAGGTGGTCCGCCGGCCGGGCCGGGCCGACAAGTACGTCGCGATCTTCAGCCACCACACCATCGACAGCATGGACAACGTGCCCGCCGGCAGCGACCGGATCGGTGGCGAGCAGGTACGCGCCCTGCTGCTGCGGTACCCCAACGTCATCCTCTGGGTCAACGGGCACACCCACCGCAACGAGGTCCTTCCCCACGCGCGCCCGGCCGGTGCGGCCGTCGGCGGCGGCTTCTGGGAGGTCAACACCGCGGCCCACATCGACTGGCCCGAGCAGTCCCGGATCATCGAGCTGGTCGACAACCTCGACGGCACGCTCTCCGCGTTCTGCACCATCGTCGACCACGCCGGACCGGCCGCCCGGGGCGGGCTGTCGGGCACCGTCGCACTCGCCGCGCTCTCCCGGGAGCTGTCGGCGAACGACTGGCAGGGCCGGGGTGACCGCCGGCGCGGTGAGCTGCCGGACCGCAATGTCGAGTTGCTCATCCCGTCGCCGCTGGCGACGGTGAGGGCCCGGTCCGGCGGGGCCGGCGAGCTGGCTTCGCTGCTGGCTGGTTGAGGGTTTCGCCGCGCTGCTCGGCCGATAACGCGGGCAAGTCTCCACCGAGGGTTCAACGATACCGTTGAGGGAATGACTGCTGCTATCACCGACGCCGCCCATGCCGTCGACGCTGCCACCGTCATGGGCCTGCTCCCGGCCCGGCCGCGGATCCTCGCCCTGGGTGAGCCGACCCACGGCGAGGACGTCCTGCTCGACGTACGAAACGATCTCTTCCGGCAACTCGTCGAGCAGGAGGGCTACCGGACGATCGCCCTCGAGACCGACTGCCTGATGGGCCTGGTCGTGGACGACTACGTCACGTCGGGCACGGGCATCCTCGACGAGGTCATGGAGCGCGGTTTCAGCCACGGGTGGGGCGCGTACCGGCCCAACCGCGAACTGGTGCGGTGGATGCGCGCGTACAACGACGGAAGGCCCGTGGCGGAGCGGCTGCGTTTCGCCGGTTTCGACGGCCCGCTGGAGATGACCGGCGCCGCGAGCCCCCGGCAGGCCCTCACCGCACTGCAGGCCTACCTCACCGCCCGGGTCGACGCCGACCTGCTTCCCTGCACCGCGGAGACGCTCGACCGCCTGCTCGGCGCCGACGACCGGTGGACCAACCCCGCCGCGATGAGGGATCCGTCCCGGTCAGTGGGGCGGACGTCCGAGGCCAGAGAGCTGCGACTTATCGCCGACGACCTGGTCGCCCTGCTCGACACGCAGATGCCCCACCTCATCGCGACGTCCTCGTCGGACGACTGGGACCGGGCGCGCCTGTACGGTCGTACCGCCACCGGCCTGCTGCGGTACCACTTCTGGCTGGCCGACACGTCACCGAGCCGCCTGGCGCGGCTCTGCGCGCTGCGCGATTCGATGATGGCCGCCAACCTGCTCGCCCTCGCCGAGCGCGGCCCGACGCTGGCGCACGCCAACAACGCCCATCTCCAGCGGGACAAGAGCGGCATGCGGATGGGCGGCCGGCCGCTGGAATGGTGGAGCGCCGGGGCGATCGTCAACGCCCACCTGGGCCACGGGTACGCCTTCCTGGCCACGGCCCTCGGCACGATCCGCCACCACGGCGTGCAGACCCCACCCCCGGACACCATCGAAGGGCTCCTGTACGCGCTGCCGGAGGACCGGTACGTCGTCGACGCCCGCCGGCTCGCCGCCACCATCGGCGACGCGCCCGCCCGCGTGTCCCCCTGGTTCGGCTACGCCCCGCTGAACCCGGCCCACGTCGCCGGCACCGACGGGATCGTGTTCGTCAAGGACTCCCCGCCGAGCTAGCCCTCCCGCGTTCAGCGGGGCGTCGCCGGGCGGGCCACCTGACCCGCCCGGCGACATCCCCGTCAGTCCCCGACCATCACGATGAAGGCGAATCCGGTCCTCGTCGAACGCCGCAGCGGAACGTCGCACTTGACCCGGCGCAGTACCTCGTTCCTGCTGAGGCCCAGCCCGTGCGCGATGAGCCGTTCCGGGCGCACCGGTACCGGATCCTCGAAGGCGACCTCCACCTGGACCGGCCACGCCCCGTGGAGCCATGCCGACGGGGCGTCCAGCCGCCAGGCCCCCGTCCAGTCCAGGCTGAACCGGTTACGCCGGGCCAGCAGCGGATCCAACAGCCTGGACGCCACCAGGTCCGGATCGTTGACGTGGTAGCCGTGGAGCTCGGCCGGATCGAGGGATCTGACCGGCGCCCGCTCGTGCACGGTGAGCTTGCTGGTCCGATCGCACGATACGCAGCGGACCAGCAGCCACACGTCCAGCAGGTTGCCGTTGGCGTTGACGCGAAACCTGCCCTCGCCGGTGGTGGCCGACTCCGACCGGCAGTCCACGCACCGCAACGACAGCAGGGGCAGCCTGGTCCGACGAACGAACCAGGGCAGCACGATATGAGGTTGTGAAGACATGATCTCTCTCTGGACCTGACACGAGGCCGATTACGCGCGCGGCCTCAGACGCTGTAGGGCCGGGCGCACGAGGGCAGCCCGGTGAAACCGACGGGAGCGTCGGCTACAGGTGAGCGCGGGAAGGTGTCAGGTCTAGAGAGCAGGCGGGGTCACGCGGTTATGTCCTCTGTCCTCGGTGCCACGGGCCGCAGGCAACCTACGGGCACGCGAGAGGGAGGCTCAACCGGTTTTCCGAGGGGGTCGGCAGGCGTCAGCCCGGCGCGAGGACGCAGAACTCGTTGCCCTCCGGGTCGGCGAGGCACCGCCACGACACGTCGCCCTGGCCGACGTCGGCGCCGGTGGCACCGAGAGCCTCCAGCCGGGCCACCTCAGCCGCCTGGTCATCGCCCGGATACGGCCTCAGGTCGAGGTGGACGCGGTTCCACACGGCCGGCACGGGCGTGCGAAGGAACTCCAGATACGGCCCGACACCCGCGGCCGACCGCAGCACCGCATGATCATCTGTCACCTCGTGCAGGGTCCAGTCCGTCGCCTCGCCCCAGAACCGGGCCATCGCCCGCGGATCGGCACAGTCGACCACCACCGCGGCGATCGGCCCGGTGTCCCGGTAGATCTCCCGGGGCTCCAACACGCAGAACACGTTGCCCTCCGGGTCGGCCAGAACCGTCCACGGGACATCGCCCTGTCCCACATCCGCGGGCGTCGCGCCGAGGTCCATCAGGCGCGCGACCAGCTCCGCCTGATGGGCCGCGGAGGTGGTCGCGAGATCAAGGTGCACGCGGTACTTGACCGTCTCGGGGTCCGGGACGATGACGACGTCGACGCAGACTGCCGCGGGGTCCGGGTAGGTGAAGCCCTCGGGTTCGATGTTGGTCACACCGGGTCCCTCGCTGGAAACGCCCCAGCCGAGCGCCTCCGCCCAGAACCGGCCGAGGGCCGAGTCATCCCGAGCCTTGAAATTCACCTGAACAAGTCGTAGCGCCATGCCGCCCAACTCTATGCCGCGGGACACCCTCACGGCTCACCGGATCGGTAGCTGCCGGTGGCTCGGCTCAGGGAAGGAGCCCCCGGGTGCGGGCGAAGTCCGACCAGAACATCTCGTTGCCGTCGGACAGGGCGCGGATCACCGGCTGCCAGCGCCCGAGTGAACGGTCCTCGCGGACCACGCGCGCCTCGGCGGGAGCGTGCAGCTGACCCCAGTGCGGCACGGCGTCGAAGTCCCGGACGATCTCGTGCAGCCGCTCCTTGAAGGCGGCGTTGCCTCGGAGTCCCCGGAAGGTGTAGATCTCGACGTGGCAGGTCTGGTCGAACTTCTGCATGCCCAGGGTGGCCCGGGTTCGGCCGGTGAAGCGCAGATTCAGGTTCACGACGAGGGCGTCCGGCCCACTGCGCCGCTCCCGGATGACCGCGAGCAGCCGGTCGACGAATGCGACGGCCCTCGACGCCGCCACCGCGTACTCGAAACTCTCGATCAGGCGCTCGGTCTCGTCGTGGTTCTGCGCACCGTCCTGGCCACAGCTGGGCTGGTCGGTCGACACCCGGAAGCTGGCGCCCACGAACGTCCGCACCGGTCGCACCCGATCCGTCTCGCGGCTCTGGAACAGGTCCACCAGCGCCCGCCCGGGGGCGATGAACGCGCCGATGGCCCACAGCAGGTTGATGGCGGTGGGCAGGACGTCGGCCACCCGCCGGGAGTCGTGCGGGTCGACCGCGGCGAGGTTCAGCTCGATGAGGAGCCGGTGGGCGTCCTGGACCGGCTGAAGCGCCTCGATCGTCTTCCGCACCGCCTCGTGCGGAGCGACCAGGCTGAGCACGGTGATCTCCGCTGTCGTACGGGCGACGTAGTCGCCGACGGCGGCGAACAGGACCCCGAGCGCGGCTGGTCCGAGCAGACCGACCGCGGCGGCGATCTCTCCCGTCGACAGCCCCGCCGACGCGGCGGGCATCCGTACCGCTGCTGTCGTCTCGTTCCGCACGGTGACCCGGCAGCTCGTGTCGGACGGGTTGAGGTTGATCTCGAGGAAGCGGGGACGACGATCCGCAAAGGCCAGGTCCTGGATCCGCCGCTGGGCCTGTGACCAGCTCTCCGCCGTGGTGGTCGAGCGCAGCCGGAACGCGGGCCGGCACTCCAGGACGACGGAGTAGATGACTCCGGCGCAGCCCATCGCCACCAGAGCGGCGTTGAACCACTGGTCGTCGTAGACGTTCTTGATGCTGGGGTCGAGCACACCCCGGGCCCGTGCCCGGTCGAGCACGTCCTTCGTGGTGAGGCTGCCGAACGCCGGTTCGATCCACCACTGTTGACCGCCGGGAGCGACGAGATGGATCGCGCGGACCGCGTCGGCGATCGGGGGCAGCGACACGTCCGCGCCGTGCACGCCGGTGCCGAGGACGCCGGCCAGGGACTGGCCCCGGCTTCCGCCCAGCGTCGGGAGGGCGAGACCGAGCCGGTCGAGCCGGCAGTTCAGGTCGAACAGCTTGATGCCGGCCTCGACATGCACCAGCCGCGAGCCGACAGTGGCGGCGCGATCGTCGACGATGTCCGGCAGCAGGCCACCGAGCGTCGCGGTCAATCCTGACGTGTCGATCACCGTACCGGTGTCGTCCCCCACGGCGCACTTCGTGTACGACCATCCACTGCCCGTGACACCGGCCCGGGTTCGGATGGCGCGTACCGCGTCGACCAGCTCGGTCAGGTTGCCGGGTCGCACCGTCGGCACCGTCCGGTCGATGTTGCGGTGCCAGTTGACGAACGTGGTGGCGGTGAACCTCGGGGTCGCGGCCGAGCCGGCCGAGGGTTTGACCACAAGAAGCTCGTTGCGGCCCCCGCCCGTGAACCTGCCGACGCCGGCGATGACGTCGCTGCTGTCCAGCCGCCAGCCGCCGAGGTCGGCTCCGTACGGGTGCAGGCGGCGGCAGCGGAACCTGTTGTCAGCCCCGACGCTCATCACACCGATCCCCCAGCCACTGCGGATCACGAAGTCCGCAGGGGTGTCGGCCGCCAGGTCGCCGGCCGCCAGCACGGGGTTGTGCAGGGCGTCGACGACCCAGCCGTCGACGCGGGTCCCGTTGGGGGTGAACGCCCGCCGGGCAAGTCCGCCGCCGGTCAGTGCGAGCACGTGCAGCCCTCGGTGGTCGCTGACCAGGATCTCGTCGGCCGTCGCCCCGCGGAACCGGTCGGCGACCGCGAAGTCGCCCGCTCCCTCCAGGACGTAGCCGGAGAGGTTGGCTCCGGTCCGGTGCGCGGCGACGGACACCAGGGCACCGTCGACCAACTTCAGGACGGCGATGCCGGTTCGACCGCTGATCAGGATCTCGTCCTGGCCGTCGCCGTCCAGGTCGGCGATGAGGCGTATGCGATCGCTGTCGGTTCGGAAGGTCCAGTCGCCGAGCCGGCTGCCGGTGGGTGCCATGAAGGTGGAGGTGCCCTCCTGCAACGAGACGAGTCCGAGTCCCCACGGGCTGGTCAGCACCATGGCCTCTCGGCCGTCGGCGCCGAAGCGTCCGCTGCCGTGGTAGCGGTTGTCGAGGGTGGACAGGACCCAGCCGCCGAGGCGGGTCCCGTTCAGGTGTAGGCGAGAGGGTGCCAGACCGGTTGCGGTACGCGCCAACGTCGTCAGGCCGATGTCGCTCCACACCAGCACCTCGTGGTGTGCCGAACCGGTGAAGTTACCGATCGCCACGATCCGGTCGCGACCGGGCCGGTTGGTGGCGTCGTAGCGCCACCGGCCGAACATGGTGTCGCGGGGCGCGCCGAACGGGCAGCGGAAGCCACGGCCGTCGTGGTGCAGGACGCCGATACCCCAGTCGCTGGTGACGACGGCCTCGGCCCGACCGTCACCGCTGAGATCGCCGACGCCCCGGATGTGCTGGCCGGCCGGGTCGAAGTTCCATCCGTCGATCCAGGCGCGATGGGGATGAACGGCGCGGGACACCAGCCCGCTGTCGAAGCCGATGACACCGATAGCCGTCATGGTGACTCCTCGTCGAGCGCCGGGCCCCGCTGTTGAGGTCTCACGTTCATTGGACGCCGCCTGGTGCGTGACGAGGGGTGGGGGTCGTGGAACCGACACAACGGCATCACACCGGCTGACTCATGACACACAAGAACAGTCATTATGGTGTACGCCTTCACCGCACTCGCATTGCATGATTGCGGGATTTTCATTACCGGTATTTCGGTAATTTCCACGAACGACAAGACTCTCCACCATGGAAGGCCTGCCCGCGACGACGGCGGGCAGGCCTTCCATGGTGGGATCAGCCGTCCAGGACGGGGGGCACGGCCCGCCCCGGCATCACCGAATCGCCGGTTGCCCTGTCCGCTCGTGTCCCATGGCCAACCCGGCAGTCACGGCCCGGCCCTGTCGACTGCCGGCCGCCGGACAACCCGCCGCTCCGGCCCGGTCAGCGGTAGTCGTTCTCCTTGAGCTCGATCACCCAGGCCCGCCGCTCGGCGATCAGGCCGTCGCGCATGACGAACACCTCCGCCATGGACATGCGCATCTCCTCGCCCGTGTCCCGGATGGCGGACCCGGTCAGCTCGGCCATCACGACCTCGTCCTGCTCGACCATCCGCACCACCTCCAGGCGCGGCGGGCCGACGAACCCCGCCCCGTCGATGGCGGCGTCGTACGCCTCCTTGCCGGTCAGCTGGAACGCGCCGTAGACGGTCCACTGGATGTCATCGGTCAGACAGGACAGGATCTTCGCGTGATCGCCGGTGCGGAAACCGTCCAGGTAGGTCTCGACGGTCTCGGTGTTGCGCGACATGACGGGCACCTTCCAGCCGGCTGGTCGACCCCGGCGGGATGGCGGGGTCCGTCGACATGATGCCGAGCGGCACCGACGAAACCGTGCGGTTGCCGCATGGTGCCGGTGCTGGCAGGGTCGAGTGGTGACCGCGATGACCGGGGCCGACGTCACCCGTGCCGTGGCGGAGATGGCCGACGTGCTCGGCCCGCACACCGACGGGGACTGGTCGGTGCCGGCGGGGGACCTGGAGTGGAGTTGCTGGACGACGGCGGCGCACGTGGCGCACGACCTGATGGCGTACGCCGGCCAGATCACCGGTCGCGCCGAGTCCGCTTACCTGCCGTACGACCTGGTGGTCTCCCCCACCGCCGCGCCCGCCGAGGTGCTTCGGGTGGTGCGGGCCTGCGCGGACCTGCTGGCCACCGCCGTGGACACGGCCTCGCCGGAGGTGCGGGCATGGCACTGGGGCCCCTGCGACCCGGGCGGCTTCGCGGCGATGGGAGCGGCCGAGACCGTCCTGCACACCTACGACATCACGCGCGGGCTCCGGGTCCCGTGGACACCGCCGGAGGACCTGAGCGTCGCGGTGCTGCGCCGCCTGTTCCCGGACGCCCCGCACGGGTCGGCGCCGCAGGTGCTGCTCTGGTCGACCGGGCGGGGTGAGCTGCCGGGCCGGCCCCGGCGTACCTCGTGGACCTGGCGCGCCGCGGTCGACTGATCCGCTGATCCGGTGTGCTCCGCCGCCTGGTCAGGCGGCCGGGCGGCGCCACGGCAGCCGCCACCACCGCCTGGACCGCCGCTGCAAGGCGACCGTCGCCGGGGTCCCCGCGTCCGGCCGGAC
>NZ_JBFAMU010000177.1:0-9558 GCF_040656655.1 Micromonospora sp. NPDC049799 | reverse complement strand
GCCCCGCGCGGCGGCCAGGTCGACGGTGGACGGCGAGGTGGCGGCCACCCACAGCGGCACCGGGCGGCGGGGCCGGGGCACCACCGACACCGGCCGGAAGGGGAACCGGGGCGTGCCGGCCACCGTGGGCGCCCCGGACAGCCACCGGGTCAGCAGGTCCAGCGACTCGCCGAAGCCGTCGGTGAAGCGCGGCAGGCCGGTGCCGAAGACCTCCAGGTCCACCCAGGGCCCACCGCGCCCGACGCCGAGGGTGAACCGGCCGCCGGAGAGTTCGTCGAGCAGCACCGCCTCCTCGGCGAGGGCCACCGGGTGGCGGTTGGACAGCACGCAGGCGGCGGTGCCGACGCTGATCCGCCGGGTGGCCCCCAGCAGGTGCCCGGCGAAGGTGACCGCCGACGGGCACACCCCGTACGAGATGAAGTGGTGCTCGGCCATCCACACGCCGGCGTAGCCGTGCTCCTCGGCGGCCAGGCCGTAGGCGTGCGCGTCGGCCAGCGCGTCGGCGTGCGTGGCGCCCGGGTGCCGACCGGCGAGCAGGAACAGGTGCGCCCGCACCCCGTGCCCCGCCCGCCGGTCGTGCCCGGCCGGATCAGCAGTCACGCAGCTCGGGGGACTGGTTGAGCAGTTGTCCGCGCGGCGAGATGAACCGCCGGTAGGCGTCCGAGTCCACCGCGGACGGCCGGAACGCCGCGACGCGGTGGCAGTTCTGGAAGGCGAGCTTCACCCCGAAGTGCCGCTCCAGGCCGGCCCGGATGGCGTCGCTGGCCAGTGCCCGCAGCAGTTGGCCGCGCTCGGCCTCGGTGGGCGGCGGGATCACGTTGTCGGCGCGCTCGCCGCCACCGGACTCCAGGTCGGCGACCACCCGGCTGACGGTCGCCCAGGCGTACGGAAGCGAGTCGCGGACGCAGGCGACGAAGTCCGCGTCGTCGATCGGGCCGCGCTCGGCGGCGTCGAGCAGGGCGGGCGGGACGGTGAGAGACATGCTCCTCCTCACGGGTCGGTAATGACTACGATTGTCATTACTGTCACAGAGGGAGCACACCATGCGGTCCGGCCCACGTCAACACGTTCCGGGCGCGTCGGATCGACGGTGCGTGACGAGTGTCGGGCTCAACCCCGGCGGGGGTGGCCCTTGAGGTGGCGGCCCAGCTCGCGGGCGATCTCCCGCTGCGCGTCCCGCTCGGCGAGGGTCTGCCGCTTGTCGTACGACCGCTTGCCCCGGGCCAGGGCCAGCTCCACCTTGGCCCAGCCGCCGGAGAAGTACATCGACAGCGGCACCAGGGTCACCCCGCCCTCGCGCAGCTTCTCCAGAATCCGGGCGATCTCCACCCGGTGCAGCAGGAGCTTGCGGGTGCGGCGCGGCGCGTGGTTGGTCCAGGTGCCGTAGCCGTACTCGGCGATGTGCAGGCCGTAGAGCATCAGCTCCCCGTCGCGCTCCTGAGCGAACGCGTCGACCAGGGACACCCGTCTCTCGCGCAGCGACTTGACCTCCGTGCCGGCCAGCACGAGGCCCGCCTCGTACGTCTTCAGGACGGTGTAGTCGTGCCGCGCCTTCTTGTTCGAGGCGATCAGCGTGCGGTCGGTCTGCCGGGCGGCGCTCACCCGGTGGAGGATATCGGCCCGGGTCAGCCGGCGCGGCGCAGCCGGTCGGCCAGCTCCCGCACCGCCTCGGCGAAGCGCGGGTCGAACTCTCCCGGCCAGTGCCCCAGGATCGGCGGCGGCACGCTGTCGTGCGGCGGTACGACCACGTCCCACGGATCCCGCAGCCGCCGGTCCACCGAGCCGGCCGGCCCGGCCACCGACGACGGCTCCCCGACGCGGTGCGGGCAGAAGATCCAACTGCCGATCGGGTCGGTGTCCCGCCACAGGTTCAGCCAACGCCAGCCGATCCGGTCACCCACCTCGCGCAGCACCCCCTCACCCACGTACGCGGGGAACTGCCGCTGGTAGAGCCGGCGCAGCGGCGACCCGTACGTCAGCAGGGCCACCCGTTCGCCGACCGCCGGCGGCAACTGCAGCACCGTCGCGGCGAGCAGCACCGACCCGTGGCTGTGCCCGGTGAGCACCACCCGGTGCCCCTGCCCGACGAGCCAGGTGATCCGCCGGCTCAGCTCCGGCACGGCCCGCTCGGCGTAGCAGGGCGGCGCGAAGGGATGCGTCCCGCGCGGCCAGAACGTGCCCAGGTCCCACAGCACGCCCACGTACCGGCGGAACTCCATCGTGCGGTACGCGAACAGCCCGCCCACCAGCAGCGCGATCAGCGTCGCCGCGATGAGGTAGCTGCCCACCGTGACGCCGAAGTTCACCAGACCGGACGGCACGCCGGTCAGGCGCTCGACGACGTCACCCGGGTACACCCCGAGCAGCCCGACCGCGCTGGTCGCCATGCCCAGGCCGGCGAGGAACGCGTACACCACGCCGAGGGGCTCCAGGAGTTCGGTGAAGCTCGCCCGCGCGACGGCCTTCTCGACCTGGCGCAGCCGGGGAGCGGCCTCCGGCGGGGCGTGCGGGAAGTCCCGGGCCACGGAGGCCGCGGCGGAGCGCCGCCGGCCCGGCCGGGACAGCAGAACCGTCCCGGCACCGACCACGAGCGCGACCATCACCGCCAGGAAGAACCCGAAGATCGCCCACTTGTACGGCAGCGGCGGCGAGGTGGCCAGCCGCTCGGCGGTGGGCGCGTTGCGGTCCAGCAGGTCCGCCACCCGGTACACCAGCTCGGCGGAGAACGCTATCGCCAGCCCGGTGGCGACGCTGGCGATGACCGGTGCGCCGTACCCGCGCCGGGCCCCGCCCTCGGGCTGCCCGGCCCGCATGGACAGCACCACGCCCCAGAGCGTCAGCAGCAGGCACGTCTGCGTCGCGAAGAGCGCGGCGACCGTGACGGAGTACCCGGGCAGGCCCCCGCCGTCGGGCCACGGCGCCGGATCTGCCGCCACCACGACGACCACCAGCACGGTCAGCGCGCATGAGGAGTCCCGCAGGACTCGGGTGAAGCGGTCGATACCCCGGTGGGCCCGGACCGAGTCGATCTGCGGGTGCAGGCAGACCAGGACGACGCAGGTGGCCAACCCCGCGACGGTCACCACGAGCAGCGCCGGCGCGCCCGCGCCGCCGTCGCCCACCCGGGCGACCAGCAGGACGAGGTTCAGCGTGCCGAAGGCGACCGCCACGTGGATCGCCCGCAGCCGCGCGACCAGCGGTGCCCGGTCCCACCGGCCGACGACGCTCAGCTCGTGCCGGCCTTCGGTGGCGGCCGGTGGGCGGAACGTGGCGAAGGGGCCCGCCGGGCGGGCGCCGAGCCGCCAGATCACGGCCACCGCGGCGACCGGAACCAGCGACAGCACCGCCAGCCGCAGGCCGACTGGCCGCCCACCCAGCCAGGACAGCCAGCTCCGGCCGGACAGGCAGGTGGGCATGGCCAGGCACTTCCACGCCACCAGGTCCAGCGCCACTCCGGCGACCGTCAGCACGTACAGGGCCGTCAGCGTCACCGCCAGCAGCCGGCACAGCGCCTTGAACGCGAGCGCCCCGGCCGTCGCGGGACGCATCCAGATCGCCACGTTGGAGAGCATGAACGGCAGGAGGAAGACCAGGGACAGGGTCCGCACGGCGGTCCCGGAGGGCAGGTCGTTCCACCGGTACGCCTCCAGCACCACCCCACCCGCCCCGGTGGCACCCGGATAACCGGGCCGGACCCGGTAGAACCCGCCGGACCGGTCCCCGGCGACCTGCGACACGTCCGGGCGGTCCAGCACCTGTTCGGCGCCCGCGCCGGAGACCCCGTGCACGCGCAGCTCGACGACGTCGCCGGACGCGGACTCCACGCCCGACGGCGCTGGACTTCGCGACATCGGCCCCCCGGAAACGTCCTCCCGGTGGCCGTGGGCCGGCCACCGCCGCCGCCCCACGCGGCGGGCGGTCGTCTACCCGTTCGGTCGCCGGTCAACCGCCGTTCCTCCCGGCGGGTGGGCGACGGCCCAACCCAGGTGGTTCCATGGTCGCCATGGCGAACCCGGTGATCCTCACCATCGACGACGACCCGGTGGTGTCCCGGGCCGTGGCCCGGGACCTGCGGCGGCGCTACGGCGACCGCTACCGGGTGGTGCGGGCCGGCTCCGGTCCCGAGGCCCTGGACGCGCTGCGCGAGCTCAAGCTCCGCGGGGAGCAGGTCAGTCTGCTGCTCGCCGACCACCGGATGCCCGAGATGACCGGCGTGGAGTTCCTGGAGGCGGCGATGGACCTCTTCCCCGCCGCACGGCGGGTGCTGCTCACCGCGTACGCCGACACCGACGCCGCGATCGACGCGATCAACCTCGTCGACCTCGACCACTACCTGCTCAAGCCGTGGCACCCGCCGGAGGAGAAGCTCTACCCGGTGGTCGACACCCTGCTCGACGCGTGGGCGGCCACCCCCGACGCCTCCGCCGCCGAGTTGCGCGTGGTCGGGCACCGCTGGTCCGCGCCGTCCTTCGCGGTCCGCGACTTCCTGGCCCGCAACCTCGTCCCGTACCGGTGGCTGCTCGCCGACGACCCGGAGGGCGCCCGGCTGCTCGCCGCCGCCGGGGCCGGCGAGGCCGACGTGCCGCTGGTGGTCACCGCCGAGGGCAAGACCGCGGTCGCCCCGACCGAGACGGAACTGGCGGCACTGGTCGGGCTCACCGTCGCGCCGGCCGCCGACTTCTACGACCTGGTGGTCGTCGGCGGCGGTCCCGCCGGGCTCGGCGCGGCCGTGTACGGCGCTTCCGAGGGCCTGCGGACCGTGCTGGTGGAGCGGCGGGCCACCGGCGGGCAGGCCGGGCAGAGCAGCCGCATCGAGAACTACCTCGGCTTTCCCGAGGGCGTGTCCGGCGCGCAGTTGACCGACCGGGCGCGACGGCAGGCGCTGAAGTTCGGCGCGGAGCTGCTGACCACCCGGGAGGTCGTGCAACTGGCCGACGCCGGCTCCGCCCGGGTGCTCAGCTTCGGCGACGGCAGCCGGATCGCCGCGCACACGGTCGTCCTGGCCACCGGCGTCGCCTACCGGGTGCTCGACGCCCCCGGCCTGGCCGACCTCACCGGGCGGGGGGTCTTCTACGGCTCCACCGCGACCGAGGCGCCGAGCTGCGTCGACCAGGATGTCTACATCGTCGGCGGGGCCAACTCCGCCGGCCAGGCGGCGGTGCACTTCTCCCGGTACGCCACCCGCGTGCACATCCTCATCCGGGGCGCCGACCTGACCGCGTCGATGTCCCGGTACCTCATCGACCAGCTGGACCGCATCGACAGCGTGCAGGTGCACCCGCACACCGTGGTGGCCGGCGGCGAGGGCGACGACCACCTGGAACGCCTCACGCTCTGCGACACCCGCACCGGCGAGACCCGTACCGTCGACGCGTCCTGGTTGTTCATCTTCATCGGCGCGGAGCCGCGTACCGACTGGCTGGACGGCACGGTGGTGCGCGACCGGCGGGGCTTCGTGGTCACCGGGCCGGACCTGGTGGCGGGCGGGCGACGACCACCGGGCTGGTCGCTGTCGCGGGACCCGTACCACCTGGAGACCAGCCTGCCCGGCGTGTTCGCCGCCGGGGACGTCCGCGCCGAGTCGGTGAAGCGGGTCGCCTCCGCGGTCGGCGAGGGCGCGATGGCCGTGTCGCTGGTGCACCGCTACCTGGAGGCCCAGTGAGCGCGAGGAGTGAGCCGGTCCTGCGAGCCCCGCAGTCGCGATCGGAGGGAGCGCAATGACCACCGAGGATCGCCTGACCGTCGACGAGGTGCGCACCCTGTTCCTCTTCGAGTCCCTCGACGACGCCCAGCTCCGCTGGCTGGCCGAGCAGGGCCGGGTCGAGCGGCGGGTGGCGGGCAGCGTCGTCTACGCCGAGGGGGAGCCGGCGACGTGCTTCTTCGTGCTGCTGCGCGGCGCGGTGGCGATGAGCCGGCGGGTCCGCGGCGACGACGTGGAGGTCAACCGCACCGACCAGCGCGGCGTGTACGGCGGGGCCACCCAGGCGTACCTGGACGAGCAGGTGGAGCAGGTCTACCGCAACACCCTGCGGGCGGTCGACGAGGCGGAGTTCTTCGTGCTGCCGGCGGAGGACTTCGCGCACGCCGTACGCGCCTGGTTCCCGATGGCGATGCACCTGCTGGAGGGCCTCTTCTTCGGCATGCGGGACTCGCAGACCATCATCGGGGAGCGGGAACGCCTACTGGCCCTCGGCTCGCTGTCGGCGGGCCTCACCCACGAGCTCAACAACCCGGCCGGCGCGGCCGTCCGGGCGACCGCCACGCTGCGCGAGCGGGTGGCGGGCATGCGCCACAAGCTCGCGATGATCGCCGACGGGCGGCTCGACGGTCGTGCCCTGCACGGGCTGGTGGCGTTGCAGGAGGAGGCGGTGGCCCGGGTCGCCGACGCGCCGCAGTTGAGCCCGATGGCCGCCGCCGACGCCGAGGACGAGCTGTCCGACTGGCTCGACGAGCGCGGGGTCGGCGGCGGATGGGACCTGGCGCCAACCCTGGTCGCCGGCGGTGTCGACGTCGACTGGCTGGCCAAGGTCTCCGAGGCCGTCGGCCCGGCCGACCTGGAGGCGGCCGTCCGCTGGCTCACCTACACCCTCGACACCGAGCTGCTGATGCGCGAGATCGGCGACGCCGTGACCCGCATCTCCGGCCTGGTCGGCGCGGCCAAGCAGTACTCCCAGCTGGACCGCGCCCCGCACCAGGTCGTCGACGTGCACGACCTGCTCGACGCCACCCTGGCCATGTTCAAGGGCAAGATGCCCCCCGGGGTCCGGCTGGTCAGGGAGTACGACCGCGCGCTGCCCCCGATCCCCGCGTACGCGGCGGAGCTGAACCAGGTGTGGACCAACCTGGTCGACAACGCGCTCGGCGCGATGGGGGAGGAGGGCACCCTGACCGTGCGCACCGCCCGCGACTCCGACCGGCTCGCGGTCGAGGTGGCCGACACCGGGCCGGGCATCCCGCCGGCGGTGCGCCCCCGCATCTTCGAACCCTTCTTCACCACCAAGCCGGTGGGCGAGGGCACCGGCCTGGGCCTGGACATCTCGTACCGGATCGTGGTGCGCAAGCACCACGGCGACATCCGCGTGGATTCCGTCCCCGGCGCGACGGTGTTCCGGGTGCTCCTTCCGCTGACCGCGGAGCCGGTCACGACCTGACCGGGCACCGCGACCGTGGATGCCGTGCGCGCGGCAATTCGGCTCGCCGCCACGCCGCCGGCCGGTGAGAATGCCAGCGTGGAACACCGCGCGATGGTACGGCTCAGCAAGCGCATGTCCCTGGCCCTCCGGCACGAGCCGGGTCGCTTCGGCCTCGCGCCCGACGGGGCCGGGTGGGTGCCGTTGCCGGCCTTCCTCGCCGCGCTGCGGATCGACCGGGCCGACCTCGACGCGGTCGTCGCGGACAACGACAAGCAGCGGTTCGCGGTGGAGCGCGGGCCGGACGGGGTGGACCGCATCCGCGCCAACCAGGGCCACTCCATCCCGGTCGACCTGGGCCTGGAACCCGTGTCGCCGCCGGCTCGGCTCTACCACGGAACCAGCGCCGATGCCCTCGACTCGATTCGCGCCACCGGCCTGCACCGGGGCGGCCGGCACCACGTCCACCTGTCCCCGGACGTGGAGACCGCCCGACGGGTGGGTGCCCGGCGTACGGGGGTGACGGTGGTGCTGACCGTGGACGCCGCCGCGATGGCCCGGGACGGCCACGTCTTCCACCGCAGCGCCAACGGCGTCTGGCTCACCGGGGCCGTACCGCCCCGCTACCTGACCACCTGACGTCAGGCGCGCTCGCGGGCGAGGAAGTCCGCCAGGACCCGGGTGTGGGTGGAGAACGCCAGCTCGACCGGCTCGGTGAGCACCAGCCACTCGGTCGCCTCCTCGGTCGGCGCCGAGGGGGGCAGGTCCTCCGCGGACCGCGCCGGCAGCTCGCCGAAGACCATCATGGTTCCACCGGCCGGCGCGCTGTGCACCGCGAAGAGCTCCGCGTCGGCCGCGTCGGCGAGCAGTCCCGTCTCCTCTCGCAGCTCCCGGACCAGGGCCTCGTTCCACTCCTCGCCGTACTCGACGAAGCCGCCCGGCAGCGCGAGCAGCCCGCGCGCCGGTTCGATGTCCCGGCGGACGACGACCACGCCCACGCCGTCGGCCGTGCGGACCGGCAGCACCGCGACCGCGACGGGCAGCGGGTTGCGCCAGACCGTCTGACCGCACGTGGCGCAGACCCGCGGCCACCCGGCTCCCGCGGAGTAGGCCGCCCCGCAGAAGGAACAGTGCGAGTACGCGGAGCCCGTCATGCCGCTGCACGTTACCCGCCGCCGGGTGGTCTACCCGTCCGTGGCCTGGCGGGCCTACCCGGCAGGCCACACAGCCCGGTCAGGCCGCCGGGTCGCCCGTGTAGAAGGCGGTGGTGCGCTCGGCGGCTGCGCGGGCCGCCGCCTCGTCGGTGCCGGCGGCGACGCTCGCCTCGCGCCACGCCTCGCTGCTGCGCGTGACGTAGTCCTTCCCCTCCGGCGACGCGGTCCAGGCGGCACTCTGCTCCGGGGTCACCCCGCTGCCGTCCGCGGCGAGGTGCGAGGCCAGGCCGAGCAGCCCCAGGTCCCATCCGACGCCGACCGCACCCGGGCCGTACAGGTCCCAGAACTCCTGCGCGACGGTGGCGATGTGCTCCAGCTGGAAGCGGGTGCGGCCGTCGTCGACCGGCGTCAGCGTGACCTCGATCCAGCTCACCTCGCCGCCCATCTCCCAGGTGGCGGCGAAGCTCCTCGGCGGGTCGCAGCGCTCGACGGTGCCGCCCGCGTTGCCCTCCAGCTGGTACTTCCCGTGCAGCCGCAGGTCGCCGGAGACCGGCAGGAACCAGCGGGGGATGCGCTCGGGGTTGGTGCAGGCGTCCCAGACGTCGTCCAGGGGCGCGTCGTACGTCTGGCTGATGGTCATCACCCGGGCCTCGCCGGCCTCGAGCGTGCGCGTGCCGACCTGGCGACGGATGGCGTTGACCTGGCTGGTGGCGTCGATCATGGTTGGTTCCTCTCCTCGGGTGCGGCGGGGGACGGGTCGCTCCCGCGACGCTCACGTCGGCCTCGGGCGAGCTCGGTCGCGAGGGCCTGCAACGGGTTGGTCCAGAACTGGCGGAACTGGTGGAGCCACTCGTCCACCTCGCGCAGGGGCCGGCTGTCGACGGCGTAGAGCCGCCGGGTGCCGGCCACGCGTACGGTGGCGAATCCGTTGTCCCGCAACACCTTCAGGTGCTGCGAGACGCCGGGTTGCGAGATCCCGAACTCGGCCCGGACGACGTCGACCAGCGCGCCGGCGGTCATCTCCCCGTCGGCGAGCAGCTCCAGGATCCGGCGCCGCACGGGGTCGCCGAGCACATCGAAGGCGTGCACCGGACCTTTATATCAGGACGGCCTTATTTAAGCCAACGGTGATACGAGGATCTCCGCCGCGGCCCGCTCGCCGGCCTCGATCGCCCCGTCGAGGTAGCCGGCCCACCGGGTGGCGGTCTCCGTGCCGGCCCAGTGCACCCGCCCGACCGGCCGGCGCAGCTCCGGCCCGTACGCGCGCCACGCGC
>NZ_JBFAMU010000176.1:0-9593 GCF_040656655.1 Micromonospora sp. NPDC049799 | reverse complement strand
GTCCATGGGGACACCGTAGCCAGCCGGGCCGTGGACGGGCATCGGCCCGGGGGCGTACGCCCCGGGGCTGATCGCCGCCGCCGGATGTGGCCGGCGGGGCGACGATCCGGCGGCGGCCGGCCGGCAGCGTGGTCGGCATGATCGCACTGAACGCCCTGACGAAACGGTACGGCCGCACGACGGCGGTCGACGACCTCACCCTGACCGTACGGCCCGGACACGTCACCGGATTCCTCGGTCCGAACGGTGCCGGCAAGTCCACGACACTGCGGATCATCCTCGGTCTCACCGCACCGACCAGCGGCAGCGCCACCGTCGGCGGGGTGCGGTTCCGCGACCACCCGCGCGGACTGCACCACGCCGGGGCCCTGCTCGACGCCGGGGACGTGCACGGCGGGCGTAGCGCCCGGGCCCACCTGACCGCGCTCGCCCGCAGCAACGGCATCGGACGCGGCCGGGTCGAGGAGGTGCTGCGGGAGGTCGGTCTGGCCGCCGTCGCGCGACGGCGGATCGGCGGGTTCTCCCTCGGCATGCGGCAGCGGCTCGGCATCGCCGCCGCGCTGCTGGGCGACCCGCCGGTGCTGCTGTTCGACGAGCCCTTCAACGGCCTGGACCCGGAGGGAGTGCGCTGGGCACGGAACCTGTTGCGGCGGCTGGCCGCGCAGGGCCGGACGGTCTTCGTCTCCAGTCACCTGATGAGCGAGATGGAGCACTGCGCCGACCACCTGGTGGTCCTCGGCCGGGGCCGGCTCATCGCCGAGGAGAGCCTGGCCGCCTTCGCCGCCCGCGGTGGCCGCACCGATGTCGTCGTCCGGACGCCGGACTCCGCCGCGCTGGCCGCCGTGCTCACCGCCGAGGGCGCGACCGTACGCCGGGAGGAGACCGGACAGCTCGGGGTGACGGGGATGACCGCCGACCGGATCGGCGACCTCGCCCTGGCGCACCGCGTCCCGCTGCACGGGTTGACCACCCGTACCGCCTCGCTGGAGGAGGCCTTCATGGACCTGACCGCCGACGACGTCGAGTACGGCAGCCGGCCGTCCGCCCCCACCGTCACCGCCGGTGAACCACGGTGACCGCCGTGACCGACCGGACCAGCGGGGTCGACGCCGCCCGAAATGTGGTCCGCTTCCGCGATCTGGTCGCCGCCGAGTGGATCAAGATGTGGTCGCTGCGGTCCACCTGGTGGGCACTCGGGTTGATCCTGGTCTCGATGGTCGGCCTGGCCGCGTACGCGGCGCTGGCCACCACCGGCGGTTGGGCCGGGTGGTCGCCGGAGCAGCGGTCCCTGCACTCGCCGCTGGGCGACGCCTTCCCGGACGAGGCGCAGCTCTTCGTCGTCCTGGCGGCGAGCGCCGTCGGGACGGTCGCGGTCGGCGGCGAGTACGCCAGTGGGCTGTTCCGCGGCACCTTCGCCGCGGTACCCCGCCGGGGCGCGGTGGCTGCCGCGAAGGTCCTGGTGCTCGCCACGGTGACGACCGCCGTCGGTGTGCTCGGCGCCGCGACCGCGTTCACCGTCGCGCAGGCGATCCTCACCGACGTGGGCGCGCAGATGTCCGTCACCGACCCGGGCGCACTGCGCGGGATCACCGCGTCGGCCCTGCTGGTACCCGTGTCCGCGCTGGTCGGCACGGCGGTGGCCGCGCTGGTCCGGCACTCCGCGCCGGCGATCGTCGCCGCGACCGCCCTGCTGCTCCTGCTGCCGACCGCCCTGGACGAGGACGAACGGTGGACGGCGTTGCTCCGGCACGCGATGCCGGTGGCCGCCTGGCAGCGCCTGATGGAGACCGGAGAGCCGCCACCCTGGATCAGCCTGCCCTACCGCGCCACGGTCGGGGGCGCCTGGAGCACCTACGCGGTGTGGACGCTGGTGGCCGCCCTGCTCACGGTGGCGGCGATCCACCGCCGCGACCCCTGACCACTCCCCACCGACCCCGCCGGATGCGCGCGGCGGATGCGCGCGGCGGGTGTCAAGAAGGGGCCCCTGCTCTACCGGAGGCGTTGAGCGGGGGCCCCTCCTTGCACCTCACGCGACGACGGACACCATCCGGCCGGCGACCACGATGACCTTGCGCGGCTCCTTGCCGGCCAGCGCCGTCGCCACCGCCTCCAGGGCCGCCGCGCGGACGGTCTCCTCGGACGCGTCGGCGGGGACCTCGATCCGGCCCCGGACCTTGCCGTTGACCTGCACCGGGTAGGTGACCGTCTCGGCGACCAGCAGGGCCGGGTCGGCGACCGGGAAGTCCGCGTACGTCAGCGACGTCTCGTGGCCCAGCCGGCGCCACAGCTCCTCGGCCACGTGCGGGGCGAACGGCGCCACCATGAGCACCAGCGGCTCGGCCACCTCGCGCGGGGTCTCCGACAGCCGGGTCAGCCCGTTGGTCAGCTCGATCAGCTTGGCGATCGCGGTGTTGAACCGGATCCCCTCCATGTCGCCGCGGACGCCGTCGATCACCTTGTGCAGCAGCCGCCGGGTCGCCTCGTCGGCGGGCGCGTCGGTGACCCGCAGGCCATCGGTCTGCTCGTCGACGACCGCCCGCCACACCCGCTGCAGGAACCGGTACGCCCCGACCACGGCCCGGGTCTCCCAGGGGCGGGACACCTCCAGCGGGCCCATCGACATCTCGTACACCCGGAAGGTGTCCGCGCCGTACGCCGCGCACATCTCGTCGGGGGTGACGACGTTCTTCAGCGACTTGCCCATCTTGCCGTACTCGCGCTTGACCTGGGTGTCTCCCAGGTAGAAGCCGCCGTCGCGCTCGGTCACGTCCTCGGCCGGCACGTAGGCGCCCCGGGCGTCGGTGTACGCGTACGCCTGGATGTAGCCCTGGTTGAACAGCTTGCGGAACGGCTCGAACGACGAGACGTGGCCCAGGTCGTACAGCACCTTGTGCCAGAAGCGCGCGTACAGCAGGTGCAGCACGGCGTGCTCGGCGCCGCCGACGTACAGGTCGGTGCCGCCGCAGTCGCCCTCGCCGCGCGGAGCCATCCAGTACCGCTCGTTCTCCGCGTCGACGAACCGGTCCGGGTTCGTCGGGTCCAGGTAGCGCAGCTCGTACCAGCAGGAGCCGGCCCACTGCGGCATCACGTTGGTCTCGCGGGTGTACCGCTTCGGCCCGTCACCCAGGTCCAGCTCCACCTCGACCCAGTCCCGGCGGCGCGACAGCGGCGTCTCCGGGTTGCTGTCGGCGTCGTCCGGGTCGAACGTCTTCGGCGAGAAGTCGTCCACCTCGGGCAGCTCGACCGGCAGCATCTCCTCCGGCAGCGCGATGGCGGCCCCGGTCTCGTCGTACACGATCGGGAACGGTTCGCCCCAGTACCGCTGCCGGGAGAACAGCCAGTCGCGCAGCCGCCAGGTGACCGCGCCCGCGCCGTGCCCGTTCGCCTCCAGCCAGGAGATCGCCGCCGCCTTCGCGTCGGCCACCCCCAGCCCGTCCAGGTCCAGGCCGCGGTCGGGCGCGGCGCTGTTGATCGCCGGACCGTCCCCGGTGTACGCCTTGCCGGCGAAGCCCTCCGCCGGCTGCACGGTCCGGACGATCGGCAGCTCGAACACCTCGGCGAACGCCCAGTCCCGCTCGTCCTGCGCGGGCACCGCCATGATCGCGCCGGTGCCGTAGCCGGCCAGCACGTAGTCCGCCACGAACACCGGGATCCGCGCGCCGGTCGCCGGGTTGACGGCGTACGCGCCGACGAAGACGCCGGTCTTCTCCTTCGTCTCCGACTGCCGCTCGACGTCGGTCTTGGCCGCCGCCGCCTTCCGGTACGCCTCGACGGCCGCCCGCGGGCTGGCGTGCCCGCCGGTCCAGGCGTCCCGCGTCCCCTCCGGCCAGGTCGCCGGCACCAGCGCGTCGACCAGCCCGTGCTCGGGCGCCAGCACCATGTAGGTGGCGCCGAAGATGGTGTCCGGCCGGGTCGTGAACACCCGGATCGGCCCCTGGTCGGTGGCGAAGTCGATGTGCGCCCCGGTGGACCGCCCGATCCAGTTGCGCTGCATCAGCTTGATCGGCTCGGGCCAGTCCAGGGTGTCCAGGTCGTCCAGCAGCCGGTCGCCGTACGCGGTGATCCGCATCATCCACTGCTTCAGGTTCCGCTTGAAGACCGGGAAGTTGCCCCGCTCGGAGCGGCCGTCGGCGGTGACCTCCTCGTTGGCCAGCACGGTGCCCAGGCCCGGGCACCAGTTCACCGGGGCCTGCGACACGTACGCCAGCCGGTGGTCGTCGACGACCGCGCGTCGCTCGGCGACGGTCAGCTCGGCCCACGCGCGACCGTCCGGGGTGGGCCGGTTCCCGCCCTCGAACTCGGCGATCAGCTCGGCGATGGGGCGGGCCCGCTTCGCCTCCGTGTCGTACCAGGAGTTGAAGATCTGCAGGAAGATCCACTGCGTCCAGCGGTAGAAGTCGGTGTCGATGGTCGCCACCGAGCGGCGCTCGTCGTGGGCCAGGCCCAGCCGGCGCAGCTGCTCCTTGTACCGCTCGATGTTGGCCTCGGTGGTGGTACGCGGGTGGGTGCCGGTCTGCACCGCGTACTGCTCGGCGGGCAGGCCGAAGGCGTCGAAGCCCATGGCGTGCAGCACGTTGCGCCCGGCCATCCGCTGGTAGCGGGCGAAGCAGTCGGTGCCGATGTAGCCCAGCGGGTGACCGACGTGCAGGCCGGCACCCGACGGGTACGGGAACATGTCCAGCACGTACAGCTTCTCCGCGCCCGCGCGCGGGTGGTCCGGGTCGGCCAGCGGACCGGTCGGGTTCGGGGCGTGGAAGGTGCCCTCCCGCTGCCAGGTGTCCTGCCAACGCCGCTCGATCTCGCTGGCCAGGGTCGCGGTGTACCGGAACGGGGGAATGTCGCCCGCCGGTGCGGCTGCCTCACTCATGGCGTCTCCTCGCTTCACTGTGGCGGAGTGGCGTCCGTGCTGTCGTCGCTCTGGTGGCTCGCCGGCCGCCGGTCCGACCGGCGGCGGGCACAAAAAAGCCCCTCGCGCAGGAGGGGCCGCCGTGCTGTCGCGCTCAGCGCATCAGCACGGCCCGGTAAGAAGCAGGAAGACTCCGGCCATGTCGGGAGTGTACCGCGCCGCGCCGGCCGCCACGTCGCGCGCCACCAGCGGCCGGGACGCGATCCCGCTTCGTGATAGTTCCGGGCACCCACAGCGACCGTCGAATCCCCCGTCGGAACGAATATTCCGGGCGTAACCGGCCGACTACCTGCGGGGGTCGGCGGTAGCGAGAAACATGGTTAGCCTGAGAGGCCAGTGAGATTTCTGCGGCAGAAGAGGCTCGGCGTCGCGAACCCAACGACGGGTCCAGGTGCTCTTTACAGAGCTGCCGTGACGGCGACGAGGAGGAGGCCCGTGACACAACAGACCTGGGACGAGGTTGGCGGTGTGCTGCCGCACGACGAGTTCCGCGCCGCCAGTGAAGCCATCGTCTCGAACATCGAGCACGTCATCGAGGGTAAGACCGCCACCGTGCGGCTCGCCCTCGCCGTCCTGCTCGCCGAGGGCCACCTGCTCATCGAGGACGTCCCGGGCGTCGGCAAGACCAAGCTGGCCAAGGCCATGGCACGGTCGATCGACTGCTCCGTGCGGCGCATCCAGTTCACCCCCGACCTGCTGCCCAGCGACGTCACCGGCGTCAGCGTCTACAACCAGGAGACGCACGACTTCGAGTTCCGGCCCGGCGCCGTCTTCGCCAACCTGGTGGTCGGCGACGAGATCAACCGCGCCTCGCCGAAGACCCAGTCCGCGCTGCTGGAGTGCATGGAGGAGCGGCAGGTCACCGTCGACGGCGTGACGTACCAGCTCCAGACGCCGTTCATGGTCATCGCCACCCAGAACCCCATCGAGATGGAGGGGACCTACCCGCTGCCGGAGGCGCAGCGCGACCGGTTCACCGCCCGGATCGCCATGGGCTACCCGGACCCGAGCGCCGAGCTGGCCATGCTCGACGGCCACGGCGCCGTCGACCCGCTGAACGACCTGCGCCCGGTCTCCGACGCCAACACCGTGCGCCGGCTGATCGCGCACGTCCGGCAGGTGCACGTCGCCGACGTCGTGAAGCAGTACGCGATCGACCTGGTCACCGCCACCCGCGAGTCCCCCGACCTGCGCCTCGGCGCCTCCCCCCGGGCCACGCTCCAGCTGCTGCGCACCGCCCGCGCGGTCGCCGCCCTCGAGGGCCGCGACTACGTCCTCCCCGACGACCTCCAGGTGTTGGCTGTGCCCGTGATGGCGCACCGGATCATCCCGACCGCCGACGCCCAGCTGGCCCGCCGCACCACCGACGCGATCGTCTCCGACCTGGTGCACCGGCTTCCGCTGCCGCACGACCGCCAGCGCTCCCCGTACGACACGCGGCCCGCCACCGGCAACGGCCGCGGTCCGTACGAGCCGCGGAGGCCGTGACGTGCGCGACGGGCTGCGAGGGCTGACCACCCGCGGCCGATCGTTCCTGGCCGCCGGGGTGGCCGCGGCCGTCTCGGCCGGCATCCTCGGCGAGAAGGACCTGCTGCGGGTGGCGGTGCTGCTCGCGATCCTGCCGCTGCTCGCCGCCCTCTACGTCGGTCGCAGCCGCTACAAGCTGGCCTGCAACCGGTCGCTGGACCCGCACCGGGCGCCGGTCGGGGCGAACTCGCGGGTGGTGCTGCGCCTGCAGAACCTCTCCCGGCTGCCCACCGGCACCCTGCTCCTGGAGGACCGCCTGCCCTACGCGCTGGGCAGCCGGCCCCGGGTCGTGCTGGACCGGCTCGGCGCGCACCAGGCCAGCTCGGTGGCGTACACCGTGCGGGCCGACGTGCGCGGTCGCTACGAGGTCGGCCCGCTGGTGGTGCGGATGACCGACCCGTTCGGGCTGTGCGAGCTGACCCGCTCCTTCCCGAGCACCGACCGGCTGACGGTGATCCCGCAGGTCACCCCGCTGCCCTCGGTCCGGCTCGCCGGTGAGTACGCCGGCAGCGGCGACAGCCGGGCCCGCTCGGTGGCGGTGCACGGCGAGGACGACGCGGCCACCCGGGAGTACCGGGTGGGCGACGACCTGCGCCGGGTGCACTGGAAGTCGACGGCGCGCACCGGGGAGCTGATGGTGCGGCGCGAGGAGCAGCCCTGGGAGAGCCGGGCGACGGTCCTACTGGACACCCGCGCGTACGGCCACCGGGGCGACGGCCCGACGGCCAGCTTCGAGTGGGCCGTCTCGGCCGCCGCGAGCATCGCCGTGCACCTGCGGCAGGCCGGTTACAAGCTGCGCCTGGTGACCGGGTCCGGGGCCGACGTCGACGCCACCGAGGTGGCCGGCGACGGTCTGCTCCTCGACCACCTCGCCGAGGTGCGCCTCGACCAACGGGTCGAGATTACCGCGCTGGTGCAGCAGGTCCGGAACCGGGCCGACGGTGGCCTGATCATCGGCCTGTTCGGCTCGTTGAGCACCGCCGAGGCCGAGTTGCTGGCCGGGCTGCGGGGCAACGGCGCCACCTGCGTGGCCTTCCTGATGGACAGCTCCACCTGGCTCAACCTGCCGACCAAGGCACGCGCCGAGGCCGACCAGGCGCACGGCGCCGCCGCGCTGGCCCTGCTGCAGAGCGGCTGGCGGGTGATCGGCGTCGACCACGGCGCTCGCCTGCCCGCGCTGTGGCCGCAGGCGGCCCGTGGTTCCCAGGGCTTCGCGCTGCGCGCGGCGCTGGCCGAGACGGTGGCCGGCGGCATGCGATGAACGGAAGGGTCCCCTCATGATCGCCCACCGGAACCTGGGCCTGGTGGCCGCCGCCGCGACGCTGCTCGCCGCGGCGCCGCTGTCGGCCATCTTCGAGCGCTGGACCTGGCTGATCCAGTCGACCATCGCGGTCGCCGTGGTCGCCGCCGTGGCCGCCCTCACCCGACTCGGCCGGATCCCCACCTGGGGTCAGGTGCTCGGCATGCTGGCCGGCCTCACCATCGCGCTGACCTGGCTGTTCCCCAGCGGCAACGAGCTGCTCGCCGTCGTGCCCACGCCGGGCACCTTCGGGCACTTCGCCGACCTGCTGAGCGCCTCGCTGGAGGACATGCGCTCGTACGGCGTGAAGGTCCCCGACACCGACCCGCTGCTGTTCGTCACCGTGCTCGGCATCGGCGGCGTGGCCGTGCTGGTCGACCTGCTGGCCGTCGGCCTGCGCCGACCCGCTCTGGCCGGCCTGCCGATGCTGGCCGTCTACTCGGTGCCGGTGGCCGTCTACGTTGACAGCGTCCCGCCGGTGCCGTTCGTCATCGGCGCCGCCGGCTACCTGTGGCTGCTGGTCACCGACAACGTCGACCGGGTCCGTCGCTTCGGCCGCCGGTTCACCGGGGACGGCCGGGGCGTGGACGTGTGGGAGGCCTCGCCGCTCGCCTCGGCCGGGCGGCGACTGGCCGCCGTCGGGGTGGCGCTCGCCGTGGCCGTGCCCCTGGCCGTGCCGGGCATGACCGGTGGTCTGCTGGACACGATGGGCTCGGGCACCGGCGACGGCACCGGCCGCCCCGGTCAGGGTGGCGCCCCGGGTCGGGTCGACCTGTTCGCCGCTCTCAGCGGGCAGTTGAACCAGCGCGACGTCGTCGACTACCTCAAGGTCACCACCAACGAGTCGCAGCCGTTCTACCTGCGGTTCGGCGCCGCCGACCGCCTCGCGGCGGACGGCTTCCGGGTGCGCAACCCCAGCGGCATCCCGGCCAACCGGGACCTGCCGGGTCCGGAGGAGCCAGACCGGGCCGGGGTGGAGCGCACCCGCTACCGGGCCACGGTCGAGGTGACGAAGAACCTCAACATGCCGTTCCTGCCGGTCTACACCGAGGCGGTGCGGATCGAGGACCTCAACGGCAACTGGTACTACGACAACAAACTCAAGGTCGTCTTCTCCAACCGGGAGAACGCCCGCGGCAAGCGCTACGAGTTCGAGTACGTGCGCACCACGTACACCCCTTCGGCGCTCCGACAGGCGACGCCGCTGCCGGCCGACCATCCCCTCCGGACGGACCAACAGGCCCGGACGCCGTCGGTGCCGGAGGTCGATGCGCTGGTCGATGGCCTGGTGCGGGGCAAGAGCACCGAGTACGACAAGGTGCGGGCGATCTACGACTACTTCTCCTCGGAGAACGGCTTCAGCTACAAGCTGAGCACCGAGGGCGGCACCAGCGACCAGGACATCGTCAACTTCCTCACCAACAAGGTGGGCTTCTGCCAGCAGTACTCGGCAGCGATGGCGTGGCTGGTCCGGGCGGCCGGCATCCCGGCCCGCGTGGCGTTCGGCTTCGCCAACGGCGCGAACTCCGGCGACGGCACCTACACGCTGACCAACCGGAACCTGCACGCGTGGACCGAGGTCTACTTCGACGGGTTCGGCTGGGTGCCGTTCGACGCCACCCCGGCGTACGGCGTCAGCGGCTCGACCCGGTCGGCCTGGGCGCCCGACACCGACGCCCCGGAGGAGACCACGCCGGACGCCGGCGCGACGGCGGCCCCGACCGGGCCGGAGGCCACGGCGAGCGCCGACCGCCGCCAACCAGGGCAGGAGGACCCGGCCTCCGGGCTTCCGCTGGACTCGGCGGGGGCGCCAGCCGCTGGACCAACGTCGGTCCGAGCGAGGCGCTCTACCCGTTCACC
>NZ_JBFAMU010000175.1:0-9667 GCF_040656655.1 Micromonospora sp. NPDC049799 | reverse complement strand
GTGGAGCCCGGTGCGGTGACAGCGGGGGAGCCGCCCTGCCGGACGTACGTCGCGGTGCCGTTCGCCGCCCCGGCCCCCGCCGACGGTCCGGAGCCGCCGGCCCGGGGGGACGGGACCGAGGCGGCGCCGGCCGGTGCGCTGGGCGTGCTGGCGCTCTACGACCGGCTCGGCGGGGACGAGTTCGACGACGACGACCTGATCACCCTGCGCACCTTCGCCGGGCACGCGGCGGTGGCGGTGGACAACGTCCGGGTGCACGAGGAGGCGCAGCGGTTGTCGCTGACCGATCCGCTGACCGGGCTGTGGAACTACCGCTACCTGCGCGAGTCGATCCGCCGCGAGGTGGAGCGGGCCAGCCGGTTCGGCCGGATGCTCAGCGTCCTCGCCCTCGACCTGGACCGCTTCAAGACCGTCAACGACACCCATGGCCACACGGCCGGCGACACCGTCCTGGCCGAGTTCGCCCGGCGTATCCGCGGCGAGATCCGCGAGGTCGACCTGGCGTTCCGGCAGGGCGGCGAGGAGTTCGTGCTGCTGCTGCCGGAGACCGACGCCCGGGGCGCGGTCATCGTCGCCGAGCGGCTCGGCGCGGTGGTCCGGGGCACCCCGATCACCGTGGACGCGCACGGCACGTCGCTGCCGGTGCGGGTCACCGTCTCCATCGGCATCGCCGTCTATCCGGACCACGCCGGCACCGGGCAGGAGGTGCTGGACGCGGCCGACGACGCGCTCTACGCCGCCAAGGCCGGCGGCCGGGACACCTGGCGGGTCGCGACCGTGCGGCACGCCGCCCCTCCGGTGCGGGAGATCCCGGTCCCCGGCTCGCCGTTTCCGGCCCCCGGCGGCGGCGCGTCTTCCGGTCCTCACCCGCCACGACAGAGCCGTGGCCGATAGTCTCGCGACATGTCGGAGCACTCAGCTAAGCCCTCAACGACGACCGCCGCATCCGGTCGTCCCCGCGCCGTCAAGGCCGTCATCCCCGCCGCCGGCCTGGCCACCCGCTTCCTGCCGGCCACGAAGGCGGTGCCCAAGGAGCTGCTTCCGGTGGTCGACCGGCCGGTCCTGCAGTACATCGTCGAGGAGGCCACCCAGGCCGGCATCGGCGACGTCCTGCTGATCACCGGGCGCGGCAAGACGTCGATGGTGGACCACTTCGACCGGCGCCCCGACCTGGAGGAGCGGCTCGCGAAGAAGCCCGAGATCCTCGCCGCGGTCAAGCGGACCGAGGAACTGGCCGCCATCTACACCTGCCGGCAGCCCGAGCAGCTCGGTCTGGGACACGCCGTCGGGTACGCGGAGTCGCACGTCGGCGACGCGCCCTTCGCGGTGCTGCTGGGCGACGAGTTCGTGAAGCCCTCCGAGCCGCTGCTGCCGGCCATGCTGGAGCTCCAGGCGCGCACCGGCGGCGTGGTGCTCGCCTTCTTCGAGGTGGACCCGGCCGAGACCAGCCGGTACGGCATCGCGTCGGTGGAGCCGGCGGAGGGCGAGCTGACCGACATCGGCGAGGTCGTCCGGGTGACCGGCATGGTGGAGAAGCCCCAGCCGGAGGACGCGCCGAGCAACCTCGCGGTCCTCGGCCGGTACGTGCTGCCCGCCGCCGTCTTCGACGCGATCCGTCGCACGAAGCCGGGCAGCGGCGGCGAGATCCAGTTGACCGACGCGATGGAGCTGCTGCGTAACGAGGGCACTCCGGTGCACGCGATCGTCTACCGGGGCACCCGCTACGACACCGGCATGCCGTTGGGCTACCTCCAGACCGTCGTGCAGATCGCCGCCGAGCGAGACGACCTGGGCGCCGAGTTCCGCAAGTGGCTGACCGAGTTCGTCAACACCGACGCGTCGGGCGTGACCGGTACATGACCGCGACGGCCGACGCCGAGGCGGCCGCGAACGAGTTGACGCCGCTCGCCGACTACCTGGGCAGTGTGCTGCGCAGGTTACGCGCGCTGCCGCCACTCGACCTCGACCTCACCCAGGCGCACGGGAACGTCCTCGCCGAGGATGTCGTGGCGCCGCACTCCTTCCCGGCCTTCGACCAGGCCGCCGTCGACGGGTACGCGGCCCGCTGGGAGGACATCTCCTCCGGCGGCCGGGGCGTGGGATACGTCCCGGCCCAGCCGGGTGGGCCGGGCGGGCGGGCCGTTCGGCTCAACGTGGTCGGTGACCTCGGCGCGGCGAGCTGGCGGCCGGTCCGGCTCACCCCCGGCGCCTGCTTCTCGGTGGCCGCCGGCGCGCCGCTGCCGATCACCGCCGACGTGGTGGTGCCCGTGGAGTGGACCGACCAGGGCATGGCCGCCGTCGAGATCCACCGTGTGCCCAAGCGCGGGTACGGCGTCCGCCGCGCCGGTGCCGAACTGCCCGCCGGCACGCTGCTCGCCCGCGCCGGCACGTACGTCTCCCCGGCCCTGGTCGCCGTCTTCGCCGCCACGGGCATCGGGCACGTGGTGGTCCGGCCCAGCCCCCGGGTGGTCATCGTGGCCACCGGGGACGAACTCGTCGACGTCGGCCGGGCCAGCCAGCCCGGCCAGGTGGTCGACGCCAACTCGCACGCGCTGACGGCCGCGGCGGCCGAGGTGGGCGCGCACGCGTACCGGGTGGGCATCTGCGACGACGACCCGGAGGGGCTGCGTGGGCTGCTGGAGGACCAGACCCTGCGCGCCGACCTGATCATCACCACCGGCGGCACCGGGACCGGGCCGGGGGACATGGTCCGCCGGATACTGTCCCGCCGCGAGGGCAGCCGGGCCGGCCCGGTCACCTTCACCGAGGTGGCGCTCTATCCCGGCACCGCGCTCGGCTTCGGCACGGTCGGCGCGGAGGAGGTGCCGGTGGTGTGCCTCCCCGGCGATCCGGGCGCCGCCCTGATCGGCTTCGAGGTGCTGGCCCGGCCGGCGATCAACCTGCTCGCCGGCGCGGAGCCGGTGTTCCGGCCCAGCGTCCGCGCGCACCTGCTGGAGACCGTCTCGTCCCCTGGCGGGCTCCGCGAGTTCCGCCCGGCGCACGTGGCCGAGCGGCGTGGCGGCGGCTACACCGTCCAGCCGCTCAGCGGCGGGCCGTTCACGCTCTCCGGGCTGGCGGAGGCGAACGGGCTGCTGGTGCTCGGCGAGCGGGTGACCACCGCCGCCGCCGGGTCCACGGTGGACGTCCTGCTCCTGGACCGGCGCCGGTGAGCTTCCTGCGGGGCCGGCCGCCCGGATGGCCGGTGGTGCTCTCCGACGGTGCGGTGGTGCTGCGGCCGTACCGACGCTCCGACGCCGCCGCGTGGTCGGAGATCCGCCGCGCCAACCGGGCGTGGCTGGCGCCGTGGGAGTCGACCCTGCCGGGCAGTTGGAGCGAGCTGAACTCGCCGGCCGCGTTCCGCTGGGTGTACCGGGACCAGCGCCGCTCGGCGCGTACCGGTGAGGGGATGCCCTTCGCCGTCTGCCTGCGCGAGCACGGGCGGGAACGGCTGGTCGGGCACCTCAACGTGGGTAGCATCGTCCGGCGGGCGTTCTGCTCCGGGTACGTGGGCTACTGGGTGGACTCCCGGGTCGCCGGGCGGGGCGTCATCCCGACCGCCATGGCGCTCGCCGTCGACCACGCCTTCGGGCCCGGCGGCCTGCACCGGATCGAGGTGAACATCCGGCCGGAGAACCGGCCGTCCCGCCGGGTGGTGGAGAAGCTGGGCTTCCGCGAGGAGGCGTACCACGTGCGCTACATGCACATCGACGGCGCCTGGCGCGACCACATCGGCTACGCGATGACCAGCGAAGAGGTCGCCGCCGAGGGCGGCCTGCTGGCCCGCTGGCACCGGGTGCGCGCGACCATCAGGTGAATCGTCCCACGCGTGACGATCGGCGCGGCGTGGCAGGATCCGGTGTGCCCGCCCGTAACCTCAAGTAACTGCAAGCTGCGGCAAGCGCTGCCTGACCGTACGATCCACGCGCCTCCGGGCGACGTGTGGAAGATCCTGCGGCCGGGCGGCGGTTGCCCCGAACTCGGTGACGGGAGGGGTGAGGGTGCCGACCTCGGTGCTCCTCGCCGTCCTCGCCGCCGCCGGTCTGCTCGCCCTCGCCCCGGCGCTGGTTCGTCGGTACGACGCCACCGAGCGACTGGCGGCGGAGCGGGCGCTGTCGACGGCGCGGGTGCTCCAGCGCCGCCGGCGGCGTCGTACTGTCCCGGGGCGCCAGCCCCTGCATCCGCCGCGTGCGCTCGTCGTCACCCTCAGTGAGGATCCCGTCACTGGGACTCTCGCTCCGCCGGTTTCCGCGCCGCCCGCGCAGGTGCGCCGCTCCGGCCGGCTCCGTGCCGTACCGCCCGCGCGCAACCGCTCGCGCCGGCGGCCACCGCCCCGTCGGCAGCACACCCCTGCCGTGTACCGCCGGCGTCGCGTCCTCGCCGCGCTTCTCCTGCTCAACGTCGTCGAGCTGGTCGGCGTGGCGGTGGTCGGCCCCGGATTCTGGATCGGCTTCGCGGTCACCGGCATGCTGCTCGTCGTGTACGTCGTACACCTGCGGTCGAGGGCCCTGGCGGACGGTCGGCGGCGGCGCGCGCACGCCCGGGAGGCGGCGTGGTTGGCCGCACGCCAGGCCGAGGTCCGGCGGGAGCAGGCCCGCCGGGCGGCGGCCCGCCGGGAGGCGCAGCGCCGCCTGGCGGCCCAGCGCGAGGCGGTACGCCGTGCCGCGATGGGCCTGGACCGCCCGGCCGACCTGCCGGCGGCGGCCAACGGGGGCTCGGTGTCCTACCGGCGGACCGGTGGCGGGCTGCGCGGGCGCCCCTACCAGTCCGGCCGGGGCTCCCACTCGGCCTGACGGTCGCTCTGTCTTATTTCTTGATCGACTCGGCTTCATTGATGTCGGGCTGTCCTGGTCGGTGGGATGCCACGACTTCAGTGATCCCGAGTGGATCTTGGGGTGCGACGGGGCGGCGGCGCGCCGAGGGCGATTCGCGGTGGAGGGGCGCGACCTGTTAGCCTTGTCGCCGGCCCGCCCGGTGAAAGCCGGGTGGGACCGATGCCGGTTCGCCGGCGGAGGGGCTGTGGCGCAGTCCGGTAGCGCACCTCGTTCGCATCGAGGGGGTCAGGGGTTCGAATCCCCTCAGCTCCACCCAAGGTAAAAGGCCGTTTCCCGTGGTGGGAGACGGCCTTTTTCGATCTTGTACAGCACCGCCGAGGGTACGTGCGCAGGTAGGGTCCCTCGGTGATCGTCTCGCAGTACGTGTACTTCGCGCTGAGCTCCGAGCGGGTTTCGGCCGCCGAGATCACAGGGAGGCTCGACATCGAAGCAGACGAGATTGCCGTTCGTGGCAGCCGCGTGGCCAGCCCGTCCAGGCCCGCCCGCCACCGGTGGAAGATCGCCTGCCGCAAGCCTGGGTTGACGGTGGACGAGCAGATCAACCGGATCGTGGATCGGCTCTTCGACCACGCGGAACGCATCGGCGAACTTGCCGCAGAGCTGGACGCCATCGATGGAGAGCCGGGCGCGAGCGTGCTGCAGGTCGTCCGTGTGTTCGAGCATCCGGACGGCGAGGAGGAGGACCTGACCAGCCCGTACGAGGGCTTGCAGAAGCTCTCTGGCCAGCACCAGTTGCTGGGCTGGCACATTGATGCCCGGGTGTTGCAGTTCCTCCGACTGACGCGAGCAGAGCTTGACGTGGACGAGTACGCCTACGGATGAGGCTGGATCGCGTGGCTGTTGTCCGATCTCGGCCTTCGTCAGCGGGTTGGCTGTTGGTTGCGGCTTCGCCCAGACTGCTGGGCTGTGGAGATCATGCCTGGAGTTGGCGTCGGCGGGGTGAAGATCGGTGACCACCGAGAAGAGGTGGAGCAGCGACTCGGCTCGCCGGCTCATCCCGGCCGAGACCAAAGGGCGGTCTACGCGTCGGACCCCATGCTGGTGGTCACGTACGACCGGGACGACAGAGTGGAGCTGGTTGAGGCCGCCTACAGCGGTCATCACGGCGGCGACGAGGTCTTCTTCAACGGTGTGCAGCTCACCTACAGGTTCATGGAGGACGTGGTGGCCGACCTCTCTGCGATGGGCCACCACGGGACGCCGTTCGACATCGGGTACGTGTTCGATCCGGGCTTCGCGATCTTTTCCATGTCGTCGCTGTGGGCGCTCGACCTGGACCCCAACGCCAGCGAGGACGACGAGCGGCAGATTGTCGAGGGCGTCTCGGTCGCACCCCCCGCGTACTTCAACTACGGACCGCCGGCCGACGCCACCGCTGAACAGCTGGAGGCGTGGTTGCGTGAGCAAGGCGTCCTTCCACCTGAGCCCGCATGACTGATCCACAGCCGCACGCCAAACGCGGGCCGACGCCGGCACCGTGCGGGCCATGAATCCGCCTGGACAACCACATCGTGTGGTGGGATGCTCCGGATCATGACAGACCATCGAAAGGTTCATGGGGCGTAAGCGTCCGGGCGCTCTGCGCGCCCTTGGCAGAGAGCCCGAGCAGGAGCGCGTGGACTGCACCCGCCTGCCGGTCATGCCGCCTCGGGTGGCCACGGAGCTTCGACTCCGTCGCTTGGATCGGTCGTTCGGCTCGGCATATCGATCGTGGCGATCATTTGTCTACAAGCCGGGCGGGTACAGCTCGGACAGCCGGTACTACGGGTGCTCCTGTTGCGGGCCGGACGAACCGCGCGACCGACTGGAGTGGGTCTTGGAGGAGATGCCCGCCTGGTCTCACGGTGCGCTGATCCGGCTCATCGCCCCCCTGGACCGCCAGTATCGGGCGATCACCTGGCCGGATCCGACCGCACCGCAGGACTGGCCGTGGTGGTGGCGACGGGTTCGCTGAAGCATGGCCAGCGACGCCTTGACCACGAGCAGGGCCGCCTCGGTTATGTTCGGCGGATGGCTGTCCGGGCGGGTAGTGGTGGTCGGTGGCGGGCACCGGTGAAACCGCGGCCTCCGTCGTCGTTGGGACTGGCCACCGAGGACCATGAGCTTGAGAACGAGGCCATGTTCCGCGGGCTGGGGTTCTTCGACCGTGACCTGTCGGGGCGGTCGGCGGAGGGCGTGGAATTCGCGCAGTGCCGTTTCCGGGGATCGGACCTGAGTGCCGCGCAGTTCGACGCGGCAGCGTTCACCGACTGCCTGTTCGAGAGCACGAACCTCGCGAACCTGCGAGCGGAGAAGTCGTCGATGACCCGTACGCGGCTGTCGGCCGTGCGGATGACCGGGATGCACTGGATCAACGGGGCGTTGCGCGATGTGACGATCTCGGATTGCCGGCTCGACCTGTCGTCGTTCCGCTTCTCCAAGTTCTCCAGCGTGCTGTTCGAGGGGTGCAATCTGACCCGGGCGGACTTCCAGAACGCGGACCTCAGCGGTGGCCGGTTCACCAACTGTGATCTGACCGGTGCGCAGTTCTCGCAGGCGACGATGGAGGGGACCCGGTTCGCCAACTGCGTCCTCCTGGGGATCGGTGGAGTGGCGAGCATGGGAGGCGCGGTGGTCGCCCATCAGGATCTCGTCGCCCTGTCCTACACCCTGGCCGGCGCGTTGAGGATCCGCATCGAGGACGCCGACGCGGAGTGAGAAAGCCGGCTGGAGCGAGGACGGCCGCTCAGCGGGTGCCAGCCGCACCGCGCCGAGGCTTAGCATCACGGGCATGAGCTCCGCCCTCGACACGTTGCCGAAGATCGGCGCGCCGGCGACGCGGGCGTTGAACAACGCCGGCTACACGACGCTGCGCCAGCTTGCCGGCGTGCCGCGCGCGGAGCTGGCCAGGCTGCACGGCGTGGGGCTCAAGGCACTCGGGATCATCCAGACCGCGCTGGAGGAGCACGACCTCAGTCTAGGTTAGGCCCGGCCGGCGGAACACTCACAGCTTGACGACGCCGATGACGTTCTCCACCGGCACCGCTCCGTTGTACGAGGAGTCGTTGGCCAGGCCCCGGTGGTCGCCGAGGAGGAAGACGTTCCCGGCCGGCACGGTGACGGGCTCGAAGACCGCTGGTGGGTCGTACTCCGTCTTCCTGGCGTAGGGCTCGTCCAGCGGCGTGCCGTTACGGATGACCCGATCCTGCGGATCGCAGCAACTGATGGTGTCCCCGGGGACCGCGAGCACCCGGAAGACCCACACCTCGTCCAACTCTCCGGAGGGCCACGTCTCCGGTGGGGTGAACACCACGACGTCACCGGTACGCGGCTGGTAGTTGCCGGGCTCCACCACCTCGGCGACGAAGGGGGAGCCTTCGCTGAGCGTCGGCTCCATCGAAGCCGACGACATCCGGTAGCGCTTGTCCGGACGGATCTCACCGACCGACCCACAGGCGGTCAGCGCGACGACGAGCCCGACCAGCATCACGATCTTTCGCACGGGCGGATCATGCCAGCCCACTGTCCGGCAATGCCGTCCCGATGGCGGCGGCTTCCTACACTCGCCGCCATGACCGCACCCCAGCTCTCCTGTCCGCTGTGTCGAGGCACGGAGTTCCAGCAGGAAGAGGCCCGCCAGGACAGCCGGTGGGGGTTCACGAGCCACCGCATGACCCTGATGATCTGCCGCCGTTGCCGGTACGTGCTGCACTTCTACGACCGTCACAGCATCTTCGACTTCGACTGAGCGGCCTTACCGCGCCGAGCAAGGGATCGCCAGCCCGAGCGGAGACTGAACCGCAGCGCCTCCCGCCTGTGGACAACGTGCGAGCTTGTCCACAGGCTGAGCCCGGATGTGCAGCTCACTCCCTAGACTCAACCGGTGCCCGAGATCGTCCAGCTGCTGGCCTCACCCGTCCACCGTCTCGTGGGCCGGCCGGCGGACGGCCCCGCCCCGGCCCCGCCGAACGAGCTGGTGGAGGCGATCAGCATCCGGGCCGGTCTCGGCGTCGTGGGTGACCGCTACTTCGGCAAGCCGGCGCACCGTGCCGCGAGCGTCACGATCATCGCGCGGGAGTCGCTGCCGCCCGGTGTCGACCTGGTACAGGTCCGCCGCAACATCCTGACCGTCGGCCTCGCTGTGGACGAGCTGGTCGGGTCGGTGTTGACCCTGGACTCGGGGGACGGCCCGGTGCGGCTGCGGGTCAACCGCCCGGCGAACCCGTGCGCCTGGATGGACGTCACCATCGGCCCTGGTGCGTTCAAGGCCCTGCGCCGCCGGGGCGGCGTCCGCTGCACACCGCTGGACGACGGCGTCCTGCGGGTGGGACCGGTCGCGGTGACCGTCGAGGAGGCCGGTCCGGCGTGACCGGGCTCAGCGGTGTCGGAGCACGGCGGCCGTGCGTACCAGCTCCGGCTCGATCGCGAACCGTCCGGTGATCACCGTGGGCGGGTCCGCGACCGGTGCCGCCGCGACCTTCGCCGGTGAGATCCGCGCGATGAAGGTCCCGGAGGACGGGTCCAGCTCCACCACCGCGTCGTGGAAGTCCAGCCAGCTGCCCACGATCGGATGCCAGACCTTGTAGACGGTCTCCTTCGCGCTGAACAGCACCACCGGCCAGGACACCCCGACGGGTAGCCGTGCACAGTGCTCCTCCTCCTGGGAGGAGCAGATCAACCGGCGTACCCCTGGGTCGAGCTCTTTGTGCCGCTCGGCGTCGATGCCGACGGACCGGACCTCCACGGCGCGGGCCACGGCGGCGGCGCAGTAGCCGCGGGTGTGGGTGATGGTGCCGACCACGCCGGCCGGCCAGGCCGGCGAGCGGTCGGGCGCCGACGTGACCGGCAGCGGCGGC
>NZ_JBFAMU010000174.1:0-9669 GCF_040656655.1 Micromonospora sp. NPDC049799 | reverse complement strand
ACCGACGGACTCGGCGCGGGTGTCGCGGCGATCGCCACCTCCGACGTCGGGTCGGACGGGTCGGACTCCAGGAGCACGGCGGGTACCAGCAGGGCGATGCCGGCGGCGACCGCCACCGTGCGCCGGCCGCCCGGCACGAAGCCGCTCAACCGGGCCTGCGCCGGGGTGGCGATCGTCGGCCGGAACGGCTTGAGCTGCGCGTGCTCGGCGATCGCCTCGTCGAGTTGGGCGATCACCGCGTGCCGCTGCTCGATCGCGTCGGCGAACGCCAGCGTCAGCTTGAACCGGAAGTCGGCCGCCACGTCGGCGGGGAGCAGCACCCCGGAGGCCCGCCGCCGGTCGAGTACCTGGATCAGGGTGACCGGCGCCGCCGGGTCGTGGGACAGGCCGGTCATCTTCCCGTACGCCCAGTCGCGCCGGCCGCGACCGCCGAGCAGCACCAGCCGCCGGCTGGTGATGACCGCCATTCCGGCGTCGGCGACCCGGATCCCGTCCGGACGGCGGGACCGGATCGGCGTGGCCTGCGGGGTGACCGTCAGGTCCGGTGCCGGTAGCACCGCCGTGTGCCGTACCTCGACCAGCTGCGCGGCCGGCAGCGCCCAGAACACCACCTCGTCGGGGCCCAGCTCCAGCGGAAGCCCGGCGCCCGCGGCGGCCGAGCCCGTGAAGGTCCCGGCGAGCGTACGCAGGCGCCGCAGTTCCTCGTCCCGCCTTCGCCATGCCTCGTCGGCGCTGCGGAAGACCCGCTGCCGCCGATCGTTCTGCCGGTGTGCCCACCGGTACCGCCAGGTCGAACCCGTCGAATCAGTCCTTGCCATGCCGACTCCTCCGCCGCGCAGGCCACCAACCGGGGTGTCATTCGGATTAACTCCGGTGGACGCCAACGGGGACGGGCTGCTATGTGCAAATTGCCCGATCGGTGGAGCAACCCGGACGATAGGGCGGTTTCGCTGGGTCGATTCACCCCGTTCGGGCGTGTCGCGCGCCGGCTGTCCCGTTCGCCGTACGGCCGGCGGAGGCGTCGGTAGCGTCAGGCGCAGCGTCCCGGCAGGCACGGCGAGGGGGTGAGTCGGTGGGCGACACCACCCCCGGCATCGTGATCGGCGTCGATCTCGGGACCACCAGCACCAAGGCCGTCGCGTTCGACGTCAACGGCGACCAGCTGGCACACCACTCGGTCGGCTACCCACTGGACGAACCGCAACCCGGGTACGCCGAACAGGACCCGCACGCCATCTACGCCGCCGCCATCGAGTCAATCCGCACGGTGGTGGCGGAGGTGGGCCGGCCGATCGCCGGCCTGGCGTTCAGCAGCGTGATGCACAGCCTGATCGGGCTGGACCCGGACGGCAACCCCCTCACCCCGTCGGTCACCTGGGCCGACTCCCGGGCCGCCCGGCAGGCCGAACGACTGCGGGCGGTCCCCTCCGGGCTGGCCCTGCACCGCCGCACCGGCACCCCCATCCACCCGATGGCACCGCTGCCCAAGCTGCTCTGGTACGCCGAGCAGGAGCCGACGACGTTCGGCAGGGTCGCGTACTGGGTGGGCATCAAGGACTGGGTCCTGCTGCGGTTCTGCGACGCCCTGATGACGGACCACTCGATCGCGTCGGCCACCGGGTTGATGGACATCCACCAGCTCACCTGGGACGAGGAGGCGCTGGGGATCGCCGGCATCACCGAGGAGCAGCTGCCCGAGCTGGTCCCGACCACCAGGGTGGTGCGGGGCGTGACCGCCGAGGCCGCCGCCGCGACCGGGCTGCCCCCGGACACGAGGGTCGTGGTCGGCGCCGGTGACGGCCCGCTCGCCAACCTCGGGCTCGGCGCGGTCGCCCCGGGCGTGATGGCCTGCTCGATCGGCACCAGCGGTGCGATGCGGGTGATGGTGGAGCACCCCGGTGTCGACCCGCTCGGCGGTGTCTTCTGCTACGCCCTGACCGAGAACCGGTGGGTGGTCGGCGGTGCGATCAACAACGGCGGCCTCGTACTCGGCTGGGCCGGCGACGCCCTCGCTCCCGAGCTGGGCGAGCACGCCGAGGCGGAACTGCTCGCGGAGGCCGCGAAGGCCCCGGTCGGTTCCGGCGGGCTGATCATGCTGCCGTACCTGCTCAGCGAGCGCGCCCCGCACTGGAGTGCGCTGCCGCGCGGGGCGTACGTGGGGTTGACCCACGGGCACCGCCGCGCCCACCTCGTGCGGGCCGCCCTGGAGGGGGTCTGCCAGCAGTTGGCGCTGGTCATGGCCTCGGTACGGGCGGCCGGCAACGAGGTGCGGGAGATCCGGGCCAGCGGCGGGTTCGCCCGCAGCCCGCTGTGGCGGCAGATGCTCGCCGACGTGCTGGGCATGCCGGTGCGCTTCCCCTCCGGGCACGAGGGGTCCAGCTACGGTGCGGCCCTGCTCGGCATGCAGGCGCTCGGGCTGGTCGCCTCCATCGACGTGGCCGCCGAGATGGTGGAGATCACCGAGACCGCGCGTCCCGACCCGGCCGCCGCCGCCACGTACGCGTCCCTGCTGCCGGTGTACGCCGAGCTGTACGACGCGCTGGTGCCGGCGTTCACCTCGCTGCGCCGCCTCGCCCCCGGCCTGCCGCCGGAGCCCCCGCCGACCCCGCCGCCGTCCTGAGGACCCGCTGACCGCGTCAGGGGGCCTCGACGCCGGAGATCAGGTAGCGGTGCACCTCGGCGCCCCGGATCGCCACCACCTGCTCCCCGCTCGGCCCGGAACCCCGGAAGTCGAGCAGCTGCTCCTCGGAGTCCCACCGCTCGTAGACGTTGATCCGGCCCGGCTCCACCAGGTCGGCGCTGAGGGCGAAGTCGAGGCAGCCCGGCGTGGACCGGGCCGCCCGGACGACCTCGACGCACCCGGCGAGGTAGTCGTCCCGACCCTCCGGGTCGACGTGCAGACTTCCGGCGACGATGAGCACAGTGGACCTCCAGTGTGACGGTTGTTCGTCATCCTCTCCCGACGGTGCGACATTCGGGAGGCTTGTTTTCGCCGGTCACCGGCTTCCACGCCGGTCGATTGTTGCGTACGCTGACCCGAAATCGAGCGGCGGCGATGCCGCCGGGGCCGGGGGTGACCTGTGCGGTCGAAACTGTCGAGACGGACACGGTTCCGGTTGGTCGGTGCGGTCACGGCGGTCGCCGCCCTGACCGCCGCGACCACGCTGGTGCACCTGGCGGGCAACCCGCCGGTGCCGGTCGCGGTGGAGGAGAAGGAGAACCCGGCGGAGCCCTCCGAGTGGATGTGGGCGCAGCGGGCCAACGCCGACGGGTCGATCCCGGCGACCGCGTACGAGGAGGCCCTCGCGCAGACCCGGGCGCTGGAGGGTGCGACCCGCCGGGGCGCGCCCCAGCTGACCGATGTGCGGTGGCAGCAGCTCGGCCCGACCAACATCGGCGGCCGGCTCATCGACGTGGTGATCGACCCGGACACGCCCGGCACGCTCTACGTGGCGGCCGGCACCGGTGGCGTGTGGAAGAGCACCGACGGCGGCGCGACGATGACCAGCACCTGGTCCGACGACCTGCCGCAGTCGATGGGTGCGCTGGCGATCACCCCCGACGGCACCCTGTACGCGGGCACCGGCGAACCGGACCACGGCGGCGGTGGCTCCTACTACGGCACCGGCGTCTACCGCTCGACCGACGGCGGGGCGACCTGGGAGAGCATCGGCCTGACCGAGACCGGGGCGATCGGCCGGATCCGGATCGACCCGACCGACCCGCGCCGGATCGTCGTCGCCGCCCAGGGCCGACTGTTCGACACCGGCGGCGACCGGGGCGTCTACCTGTCGACCGACGGCGGGGAGACCTGGAAGCAGGTGCTCGACGGGCTGAACGACTCCACCGGCGCGATCGACGTCGCGATCAACCCGGCCGACCCGAAGATCCTCCTGGCTGCCATGTGGGACAAGCTGCGCTACCCCGACGGCCGCGAGTACGGCGGTCCCGGCTCCGGCCTCCACCGCTCCACCGACGGCGGCGCGACGTGGACACGGATCGGCGCGCCGCTGGCGGCTCCGGAGACCGAGCCCGGCCGCATCGGCGTGGCGTTCGCGGCGAGCGACCCCAGCCGGGCGTACGCGATCACCAACGACAAGATCGGCAACCTGACCGGCTTCTTCGTCTCCGACGACGCGGGCGCCACCTGGACCCGCCCGCTGACCGGGGAGCCCGCGCTGGACGCCGCCGACGGTGGGTTCGCCTGGTGGTTCGGCCGGCTCTGGGTCGACCCGGCCGACGCCGACCACGTCTTCTCCGCCGGCGTACCGATGATGGAGTCGCACGACGGTGGCCGCACGTGGGTGACCGGCCGCGGCATCCACGCCGACCAGCACGCCATGGCCTGGGACCCGCACAACCCCGGCCGGGTGTACATCGGCAACGACGGCGGCCTCTACTGGAACGACCAGGGCGGCAACGTCATCGGCACCTGGGCGGCGGCGTCCGTGCAGCCGTACATGCAGTTCTACGCGATGGACGTCAGCACGACCGACCGCTCCCGCGTCTCCGGTGGCACGCAGGACAACGGGTCGCTGCGGTCCTGGGGCGGCAGCGACTGGAACCTGTACCGGGGCGGCGACGGGATGATGAACCGCATCAACCCGGTCGACCAGTTGAACGTGTTCGCCTGCTCGCAGAACGGCGGGTGTGCCCGCTCCGACAACGGCGGCGACTCGATGACGTCGATCCGGGCCCGGTTCGCGGGCACCCGGTTCAACTGGGTGTCACCGCTGGAGATCGCTCCGGGCGCTCCGGACACCGTCTACTTCGGGTCCAACGTGCTCAACCGCTCCGACGACCGGGGCCGGACCTGGCGGGCGGTCAGCCCGGACCTCACCGGCGGACCCACGCCGCGCAACGCCACGTCGTACGCGACGATCACGACCATCGGCATCGCGCCGACCGACGAGGACACCGTGTACGTGGGCACCGACGACGGCCACCTGTCGGTGACCCGGGACGGCGGCGCGACCTGGACGAGGGCCACCGACCCGGACCTGCCGGACCGGTGGATCACCCGCGTCACGGTGGACCCGCAGAACCCCGCCATGGCCTGGGCGACGTACTCCGGGTTCCGTTGGGAGAGCGAGACGCAGCCGCACGTGCTGATGACCACCGACGGCGGGGCGACCTGGACGGACATCTCCGGCAACCTGCCGCAGTCCCCGGTCAACGACGTGATCCGCCACCCGAAGAAGCAGGGCTGGCTCTACATCGGCACGGACATGGGCGTCTTCTTCAGCCCCAACCTGGGCCGCAGCTGGCTGAAGGTGGGGGCGAGCTTCCCCGCCGTACCGGTCATGGACGTGCACTTCCACGCGGCGACGAGCACGCTGTTCGCGGCGACGTATGGACGCGGCATCCTGCACGCCACGATCGGCGACTGACCCGCGCGCGTCGTGGCCCCGGCGGACTGTCCGCCGGGGCCACGGCCCGCTCAGGCGCGGGTGATCGCGTTGGCGTGGATGGCCTCGGCGAGGTACGCGGCCATCCCGGGCCGGATCTTCTCGTAGTGCTCGGTGAAGCGCGGGTCGGTGAGGTACATGTCGGCCAGCCCGGTGTGGATCTCGTACGAGCAGTCGTAGAACCACCGGCTGATGATCTGCCGGTGCTCCTCGGCCAGGTCCATCGCCGCCGGACTGTCGGCCAGTGCGCCCGAGGCCATCGCCTCGACGAACCGCCGGCCCCAGTCCTCGTTCTCGGCCTTGATACGCAGCCAGTCGTCCTTCGAGTAGCCGGCGGCGCGCCGGGCCGACTGGCGGTACGCCTCGCTCTCGCCCCAGCGCTCCCGCGCCTCGTCGGCGTGCGCGTCCGGGTCGAAGTCGCCGAAGACCTCGAACCGCTCCTCGGGGGTCAGTGAGATGTTCATCCTGCGTGCCTCCATCGCGAGCTCGATCGCCGCGACCATGTCCTGGAGCTTCCCGATCCGCCCGGTCAGCAGGTCGTGCTGGCGGCGCAGGTGTGCCGTGGGGTCGCTCGCCGGGTCGTCCAGGATCGCGGCGATCTCGTCCAGGGGGAACCCCAGCTCGCGGTAGTACCGGATGAGCTGCAACCGGTCCAGGTCGGCGTCGTCGTACCGTCGGTAGCCGGCCGCGCTGCGCCCGCCCGGCGAGAGCAGCCCGATCTCGTCGTAGTGGTGCAGCGTCCGCACCGTCACCCCGGCGGCCTTCGCCACCTGTCCCACCGTGTACGCCATGATTCCCCTCCCTTCCGTCAACGAGGCTCCCGCCTGCCGTTACGGGAGGGTCAAGCCCGTTCCATGTTCGCCCACTCGGTAGGCACAGTGAGTTACATCTCCTCCCCGTCACTGCCGGTGACGTCCCGGCGGGGACCGGCACGATGCCTTTGCCGCTTTGCTCTGCACCCCTGGACGCACCAGCCTGCCCAACTGCTGTTTCTCGGCAAGCCCCTCGCACGCGCCGGTCACCCTACGCGACTGGCGCATATCAGGGTGCAGAGCAAAGCGGCGCGCGCGTCTTCAGTTCACCGGCGCGAACCTCACTGTGCGCGAGCATCGCTCCGGCTTTCGGCACGCAGCGCAGAAGGTCCCCGGGACGCCGTTCCGGGGACCTTCCCGCACCGGCGGCTACTGCACCGTGACGTTGTCCACGTACACGGCCGACGTGCCGCTCGCGCCGCCCGCCGGCACGAACTGCACCCCGATCTCGCGGACGTCACCGAGGTTGGCCACCCCGCCCAGGTTGAGCGTCAGGGCGGTGCCGGAGGAGCTGACGGTGACCGTGCCGCCGTCGTACCACTGCCAGCCGGCACCCGTCTTCACGTACAGCTTGGCCTGGGTGCCGGCGCCGTGGTTGCCCCACGGGGCGATCCGGGCGGTGGCCCGCAGGGTGGTCCGGCCGGAGAGGCTGGTCGTGGCGGTCCGGTGCAGGTAACTGGCGCCCGCCGCGAGGTTGACGTCCGCCTTCAGCGACCAGCTTCCCTGCCCGGCCCACTCGTTGACCCGCCACGGACCGCCGATGACGGTGGTGCCCGTCCAGCCCTCGGTCGAGGACTCGAAGCCGTGCAGCAGGGTGCCGCCGTTCGGGGGCGGCGTGGTGGGGTTGCCGGACGGCTCGACGATCGTGCCGAGGTCCACCTCACCCCGGTTCAGCGTCCAGGAGTTGTTGAACAGCGTGGACGCACCCTGGTTGCGCGCCGGCCCCCAGCCGTCGTTCCAGGCCAGGAAGTACGTGGTCCGCGGGTAGCGCTGCTGGAACGCGGTGACCCACCGGCCGTAGTCGAAGGAGCCCTGGCTGTCCGGGCCGATCTCGGAGAACGCGAACGGCTTGCCCAGCCCGACCAGCTCTGAGTACGCCGACTGGATGCCGGACGCCTGCGGGTCGTCGTCGTACGCGTCCATCCCGACGACGTCGACGTAGGCGGCGCCCGGGTAGTAGGTGGTCCGGTTGCCCCGGCTGAAGTCGGCCGAGTAGACCCAGATCAGGTTGTTCAGCCCCTTGGTGGTGGTCAGGTAGCCGTACAGCTGCTGCCAGACCTGGCGGAACGTGTTCGGGTCCCGGTTGCCCCACCAGAACCAGTCGCCGTTGACCTCGTGGAACGGCCGGAACAGCACCGGCACCCCGGCGTTCTCCAGGTCCTGGAGTCCCTGGGCCATCTTGTCCATCAGGGAGCGCCAGCGCGCTCCGGCCGGCGTGCCCGGGTTGAGCAGGTCGGCGAAGTTGGCCATCGGGGTGTTCAGCCCGCCACCGTTGGCGTTGGCCGGGCTGGGCAGGTGCACGCTGATCGTGACCAGGCCGCCGCTGCCGTGCCAGGACTTGAGGCTGGAGTTGCAGGACCAGTCGACCAGCGCGGTGATGTCGCTGTTGGTGGCCCAGCCGGAGCCGTAGTCGCAGCTCAGGAAGGCGGGGTACTGGCCGGTGGCGTTACGTAGTTCCTCGGTCTGGCTCATCGAGAAGCCGCTGTTGCTGTAGCCGCCGAAGAAGCCGGAGGCGACCCGGTTGCTGCCGCGGTTGGGTAGGTGGGCCAGCCAGTTCAGGACGCTGCGGGTGGCGGTGGAGGCGTTGGGGTTGGCGGGTGCGACGGTGTGCGCCTGGGCGGGGCCGATGACGGTCAGGACGGACGCGGCCGCCAGGGCGATGGCGGCGGCGCTCAGCGCGAGGCGCAGTCTTCTGCTTCGCATGGTCACCTGTTTCCGGTCGGGGTGGTGGTGTGGTGGGAACCCGGGTTCGCCCACCAGTGCACTCCTGAACCGGTTAAGTTTCAAGTAGGTGAATGAATTGTTGCCGTTACGCTGGGCCGACCTCGGCTGGCGGTCCACCGTGCGTCCAGGGGGTCTCCTCCACCGCCGGGAACGTCGCCGTCGGCAGGTACGCGTCGGAGAGCGTGGTGAGGCAGAGCCGCTCCCCCACCTCGGGGACGCTGCCCGGCGTCGCGGTCAACCCCCGCCCCATGCCACCGGACAGCTCCAGCACCACCTCGGTCTTGCCATCGCTTGGGGTCAGGAACACCACGCGCGCCTTCTGCGCCGGACGCGCCGTCGACCACAGCGTCGCGCCGACCGGCACCGCCACCGGCTCGGTGGTCACCACCTGGATGCGCGGCCGCAGCACCGGCCGTTTCCCACTGTCGTCCACCCGCTTCGGGTCGGCGAGGATCACCTCCCCCACGAACGCCTCCCCGCTCAGCCGGTGCTCGGCCATGACCAGGGGGTCGTCGTAGGCGCGCTGCACCGCGTACGACGCCGCCGCCCGTTCCAGCCGGTGCAGCCGCTGCGCCGCCGCCACGGCACCGTCCCGGCGGGGCTGCGGTCCGCCGCCCGCGTCGACGTGCTCGGCATGTGCCGTGAAGGCGTCCTTGTCCCCGTCCCACCGACCCCCGACCCGGGCACCGGCCGGCAGCGACCGGAGCAACCCCACGCCGCGCCACATCAGCTCCCAGGTGGGCGCGAGCTGGTCGCGCAGCAGCCTCTCCAGCTCCGCGTACGCCCCGGCGCGCGCGACCTCGTCGTCGGCCGCCTCCGCGTACGCGGTCATCGCCGGGGCGAGCACCTGGTTGTCGAAGTCCGGGTCGGTGGCCGGACCGGCCGGCGGGCAGACCGACGGGTCCTCGGCACGCGCCGCCGCCTGCGCCCCGGTCAGCCCGGGCGGCGGGTCGACCCAGCCGAGCAGCGCCGGCAGATGCAGATCCTCCACCGCGCTCTGGCCGGTGGCCCAGTGCAGGGTCAGCGCGTCGGTCATCGCCAGCAGCGCCGACGAGCCGGGATGCTCGGCCCGCTCCGCGAAGAACGTCAACCAGCGCCCGAGCAGCGGCACCGACGGGTGCACCGGGTACTCACCGTCCGTCCGACGGAACCGGGTCGAACGCCCGAGCAGCCGCAGGAACGTCACCCCGGCCGGGCTCGGCACGAGCAGTTGCGGCGCGTCGGCGTACCGGTGGCGGACGTCGCGGCCCCGGTCGACGGGCACCGCCTCGGTGACGCTCCGGAAGCCGTCCAGGTACTCCAGCACGATCCCGGCCAGCTCGGCGGCGAACGCGAAGCGCTGGTCCCGGTTGCGCGGCTGCGGCACCACCAGCAGCCGCCCCTCGTCGGGCGCGGCGCCGACCAGCACGGCGACAGAGTGGAGCTGGTTGAGGCCGCCTACAGCGGTCATCACGGCGGCGACGAGGTCTTCTTCAACGGTGTGCAGCTCACCTACAGGTTCATGG
>NZ_JBFAMU010000173.1:0-9670 GCF_040656655.1 Micromonospora sp. NPDC049799 | reverse complement strand
GCGCGGAGCCGGTCGGCGGCCCGGAAGGCGTCGTCGAGGGCGTGGCGGACGGTGCGGGCGTCACCGGCGACCCGGCGCAGCAGGACGTCGCCGTCGGCGACGACGGGTTCCGCACCGGCGTCGGGCCCACCGGTCGGTAGCTGGCGAAGGCCGAGCAGCGCGGCCACCCCGTCGCGTTCCTGGGCGAGGAGACGGTCGGCCCGACGGCCGACCTGCTGGTGCAGGGCGTCGCGGGTGTCGAGCAGGCGCAGGTGGGCGGCGCGGACCGCCGGGCGCAGCGCGTCGGTGATCCCGGCGGTGGCGATCGCCCGCAGGACGCCCACGTCGCGCAGCCCGCCGGCGGCCTCCTTGAGGTCGCCCTCCAGCAGGAACGCGAGTTCGCCGTGGGCCTCCCAGCGGGCGGCGGTGATCTCCCGCAGCCCGGACAGCTGCCGGACGGCGGTCCGCCGCCAGTGGTCGGTCGCGGTACGCGCCAGCGCGTCGGCGAGGGCCGCGTCACCGGCGACCAGCCGCGCGTCGAGCAGCCCGGTGGCCACCTTGACGTCGTCCTGGGCCACCGAGAGCGCCTCGGCGACGGTACGCACGGAGTGGTCCAGCCGCAGGCCGGCGTCCCAGATCGGGTACCAGAGCGAGGCGGCCAGCTCGTCCACGCCGGCCACCCCGGCGTGCACCAGCACCAGGTCGACGTCCCCGTACGGCGCGCACTGCCGCCGCCCCAGCCCCCCGACGGCGACCAACGCCACCCCCGCCCGCTCCGGCAGCAACGACGACAACCAGGCATCGAACGCGTCCGCCCGCGCCCCCCGCGCCCCCTCCCCGATCCCCCCGGGCAGGCCGACGACCCCGTTGATCAAGGGGTTCGCGTCACCGTCGCCGGTCTTCTCTGACGCATTCCCCTTGATCAACGAGGTCATCGGTTCGGGACTCCCCTACAGGGCGTCGAGGCCGCGTTCGCCGGTACGGACCCGGACGACCTCCTCGACGCCGGTGACCCAGACCTTGCCGTCGCCGATCTTGCCCGTCCGGGCGGCGGCGACGATGGCGTCCACGATCTTGTCGACGTCCATCTCGTCGGTGAGCACCTCGACCCGGATCTTGGGCAGGAACTCGACCGTGTACTCGGCACCCCGGTAGACCTCGGTGTGCCCCTTCTGCCGGCCGTACCCCTGGACCTCGCTGACGGTCAGGCCGGCCACGCCGAGGGCGTGCAGGGCCTCCTTCACCGCGTCCAGCTGGTACGGCTTGATGACCGCGGTCACCAGCTTCATGTCCAACCCCTCCATCCCAGGAACGTTAACCGGCGACCTTCTCGTTGACCGGCCCGGTGGCCGGTTCGGCCGGCGCCGCCGGATCGTCCGCCGCCTTGCCGCCCGCGGTGAGCCCGGCCATCGCGAACGCACCGCCACTGCTGCTGCCGGTGGTCGGCGAGAGGTCGTACGCGCTCTCCGCGTGCTCGGCCACGTCGATGCCGGCGACCTCGTCCTCGGCGTCGGACCGCAGCCCGATGATCGCCTTGACGGCCAGCGCGAGGACCACCGCGACCCCGAACGAGTAGACCGAGACGATGCCGCTGGCCAGCGCCTGCCGGCCGAGCTGGGTGACACCGCCGCCGTAGAAGAGCCCCTCACTGGCACCGAGGCCCTCGATGGCCGAGTTGACCTGGAGGGTGGCGAAGAAGCCGATGAACAGCGAGCCGATCCAGCCGGCGACGAAGTGCACGCCGACCACGTCGAGCGAGTCGTCGAAGCCGAGCTTGTACTTCAGGCCGACCGCCACCGCGCAGACCGCGCCGGCGATGAGGCCGAGCAGCACCGCCGGGAGCGGGGCGATGAAGCCACACGCCGGGGTGATGGCGACCAGGCCGGCGATGGCTCCGGAGGAGGCGCCGACCAGGGTCGGCTTCCCGTTGCGCAGCCACTCCACGATGATCCAGCCGAGCACGCCGGCGGCCGTGGCGACCTGGGTGTTGACGAAGGCGACGGCGGTGGTGCCGTCGACGGTCAGCTCGGAGCCGGCGTTGAAGCCGAACCAGCCGAACCAGAGCAGGCCGGCGCCGAGCGCGACCAGCGGGACGTTGTGCGGCTTGAAGCTCTCCCGCGGCCAGCCGATGCGCTTGCCGAGGACGAGGACCAGGCCGAGCGCGGCGGCGCCGGCGTTGATGTGGACCGCCGTGCCACCGGCGAAGTCCAGCGCCTTGATCTTGGCGCCGATGAAGCCGCCGCCCCAGACCCAGTGCGCCACCGGGACGTAGACCAGGGTGAACCAGGCGAAGGCGAACAGCAGCCAGCCGGAGAACTTCAACCGGTCGGAGACCGCGCCGCTGATCAGGGCGACCGTGATGACGGCGAACATCATCTGGAAGACCATGAAGACGTAGGTCGGGATGCCGGTGCCCGCGCCGAGGAACAGCCACTCCTCGCCGATGAAGTCGGTCTCCGTGCCGAGGTACTGGGTGAAGCTGCCGATCACGTTGTTCAGGCCGGCGTTGTCGTTGGTGCCGAACGCCAGGGTGAAGCCGTAGATGACCCAAAGAACAGAGATGAGCCCGATCGCGGAGAAGCTCATCATCATCATGTTGAGTACGCCCTTGGACCGGTTCAGGCCGCCGTAGAACAGGGCCAGGCCGGGCGTCATGAGCAGCACGAGCGCAGACGACAAGAGCAACCAGGCGGTGTTGCCGGTGTTGATCTCCACGCTGCCTCCTCTCGGTGTGGAAGTCCTCCCTCCGGCTGAGACCTGGCAGCATCGCCCGTCAGCCGGTTGCGCGGAAGCCTCGCCGCCGGCTGTTTCATTGAAGGTCCCCGACCGGTTTCCACTCGGTGACGGCTTGTTTCGTACGTGTGAAGAAGACCGCACAGTCGTCGGCATGGACGGGGGTGGATCGGCCGGTCGGCGTACGTCGATGTCCGACCGGCCGTGACCGGCCCCCGGAGGGTCAGCGGAGCGAGTTCTCCAGGGCGTGCCGTTCGTAGTCGAGCAGCCGGAGGTCCCGCATGGGCCGGCGCAGGTGCCCCCGGTGCACGATCCGGACGAACGCCGGCTCCCCGGCGGCGGCCATCCGGCGGATCCCCTCGACGTGGTCGACGATCCGCTTGCGGATGGTCCGGATCAGCCGGTGCCGGTCCCGGGGGATCAGCCCGTACGCGTCGGCGAAGAGCCGCAGCCGGCGGGGCCGGTCGGGCCGTTTCCACCCGAGGGTGATGGAGTCCCGGTCGGAGAAGATCGGCACCCAGGTCCAAGCCGCGTACGCGACGTCGTAGATCCGCGCGCCGGGCGAGGCGAGGTCGAAGTCGATCAGCCCGAGGGTGCCGTCCGGTCGCCAGATCACGTTGTGCGGTGCGGCGTCGTGGTGGCAGATCACCTCGGTGTCCGGCGGCGGCGGGCCGAACGAGCGCCACACCGCCTGCGGCGGCGGGACGAAGCCGTACTGCGCGTCGTGGAACATCCGCAGCATGGTCGCCACGGTCACCAGGGCCTCGTCGGTCACCCAGTGCGGGGCCAGCGGGTACTCCCCGCACTCCCCCTCCAGGTACGACAGGACCTCCCGGTTGCGCTCGTCCATGCCGAGGGCGCGGGGGGCGCCGGTGAACCCGACGTACTCCAGGTGGCGCAGGAGCGCGTGCACGGACGGTGTCCACGGGCCGGCGTTGCGGCGGACCGTGTCGCCGACCCGGACCACGGTGCTCACGTTCCCGCCGTGCAGCGGGATCTCCTGCGAAGTCACGTACGGTCTCCCGAGGCGCGGCGCCGGGTGGCGGGGGTCGCGCCACCCGGCGTAGGCGCGATCGTCGGTCGTCACTGCGAGGTTACGCGTCCCGTCCGGGGGCTTCGGTCCCCAGCAGCGCGTCGACGAACTGCGCGGGGTCGAAGGGGGCCAGGTCGTCCTTGCCCTCGCCGAGCCCGACCAGCTTCACCGGAATGCCCAGCTTCCGCTGGACGGCGATGACGATGCCGCCCTTGGCGGTGCCGTCGAGCTTGGTCAGCGCCACGCCGGTCACCTTCACCACCTCGGTGAAGACCCGGGCCTGCTCCAGACCGTTCTGTCCCGTGGTGGCGTCGAGGATCAGCAGGGTCTCGTCGATCGGGCCGTGCTTCTCCACGACCCGCTTGACCTTGCCCAGCTCGTCCATCAGGCCGACCTTGTTCTGCAGGCGACCGGCGGTGTCGATGAGGACCGTGTCGACGCCGGTCTCGATGCCCCGCTTGACCGCGTCGAACGCGACGCTGGCCGGGTCCGCGCCCTCGGGGCCACGGACGGTCTCCGCGCCGACCCGGCCGGCCCAGGTCTCCAACTGGTCGGCGGCGGCGGCGCGGAAGGTGTCGGCGGCGCCGAGGATCACGCTGCGGCCGTCGGCGACCAGCACACGGGCGATCTTGCCGCAGGTCGTGGTCTTGCCGGCGCCGTTGACACCGACGACCAGCAGCACTGCGGGCACGCCCTCCTTGGGCGCGGTGTGCAGGGACCGGTCCAGGCTCGGGTCGAGGGCGTTGACCAGCTCGGCGGCGAGCAGCGCGCGCAGCTCGGAGCCCGAGCGGGTGCCCAGCACGCGGGTGCGCTCGCGGAGGCGGTCGACGATCTCGCGGGTGGAGTCGATGCCCACGTCGGCGGTGATCAGGCTGTCCTCGATCTCCTCCCAGGTGTCCTCGTCCAGGTGGTCGCGGCTGAGCAGACCGAGCAGGCTCTTGCCGAAGACGTTCTGCGAGCGGGACAGCCGGGAGCGCAGCCGGACCAGCCGCCCGGCGGTCGGCTCGGGGACCTCCAGCGTGGGCGGCGGCGCCTCGACGACCGGCGGCTCGACCAGGATTCCGGTGGATATCTCCGCCTCCGGCGCGAGCACCGGCGGGCCGGCGAGATCCTCCTCCGCCCGGGTGTCGACCTCCGTTCTCGGCAGCGGCGGCTCCGGGCGCCGCCGCAGCCGCGGCACGACCAGCCCGATGGCACCGAGGATCAGCACGCCGAGCAGGGCGAGTGCGATGAGGAGGTATTCCGTCATGCCGGAATCCTGTCAGATGGGGACCACGGCGTCTTCACCACCGCTCTCTCCGCACCCCCGCACCGACGGCGGTAATCTCGACGTCAGCCAGCAGTGGTGCGACCGCCGGCGGGGTAGTAAAGATGAAGCCCGTTCACCTGGAGGTCCGCCATGCCCGCCGCACACCTGCTCATCGGCCCCCTGCTCCGCCGGGTGGTCGACACGCGGGCGACCGTCTGGGTCGAGACCAGCGCGCCCGCGGTGGTCACCGTCCGCACGGCCGACGGCGCCACCGGCAGCGCGCCCACCTTCTCGGCGTACGACCACCACTACGCCCTCGTCGTCGTGAGCGGCCTCACCCCCGACAGCGCGACGACGTACGAGGTGCTGATCGACGACGAGGTCGCCTGGCCGGTGCCGCGCGCCGGGTTCCCGCCGAGCGTCATCCGCACCCGGGCCGCCGACGACCTCGACCAGCCGGTCCGGCTGATCTTCGGCTCGTGCCGGGAGACCACCCAGCACGCCACCGCACGCAAGCTGCCGCCCGACGCGCTGGACGCGTACGCCCGGCGGTTGATCGCGGACCCGGACCCGGCCGACCTGCCCGACCTGCTGGTGCTCCTCGGTGACCAGGTCTACGCCGACGAGACCTCCCCGACGGTGAAGCGGCTGCTCAAGCGGCGCCGGCGGCGGCCGAAGGACGCACCGAGCGACCAGGTGGTCAGCTTCGACGAGTACACCAAGCTCTACCTGGAGTCCTGGCGCGACCCGGAGATCCGCTGGCTCTTCTCCACCGTGCCCAGCGTGATGATCTTCGACGACCACGAGATCATCGACGACTGGAACACGTCCGCCTCGTGGCGGGCGGAGATGCGCGAGCAGGCGTGGTGGGCCGAGCGGATCGGCAGCGGCCTCGCCTCGTACTGGGTCTACCAGCACCTGGGCAACCTCTCCCCGGACGAGATCGAGGCGGATCCGGTCTACGCCAAGGTCGTCGCCGCCGAGGACGCGACCGGCGTGCTGAAGGAGTTCGGCCACCGGGTCGACCAGGAGTCGGACCTCGCCCACGACACCGAGCGGTGGCGGACGGCGCAGTACCAGTGGAGCTACGCGCTCGACCTCGGCCGGACCCGCCTGGTGATGCTGGACAACCGGTGCAGCCGCGTCCTGGACCGGGGGCAACGGGCCATGCTGCCGCCGGGCGAGTGGTCCTGGTTCCTCGACCAGGCCCACGGCGTGTACGACCACCTCGTCGTCGGCTCCTCACTGCCGTGGCTGCTTCCGCCCGGCATCCACCACGTGGAGGCGTGGAACGAGAAGCTCGCCGACTCGCCCCGCCCCTGGGTCGCCGGGCTCGCCGAGAGGCTGCGCCGGGGACTGGACCTGGAGCACTGGGCCGCCTTCCGCCGCTCCTTCGAGGCGCTGGGCGCGCTGTTCGCCCGGATCGGCGCCGGAACGCCGGGCGAGCCGGGCGACCGGGTCGGCGCCGGGCCGGCGTACGCGCCACCGGCCTCGATCAGCGTGCTCTCCGGCGACGTGCACCACTCGTACGTGGCCCGGGTCCGGTTCGCCGACGCCGACGTGGCCACCCCCGTGCACCAGCTCACCTGTTCGCCCATCCACAACCAGGTGCCCGCCGGCATCCGCCCGCTGATGCGGATGGGGTGGTCCGCGGGGCCGTCCGGGGCCACCCGGGCGCTCGCCCGCGCCGCGGGGGTACGCCGGTCGCCGGTGCGGTGGCGGAAGCTGGCCGGACCGTACTTCGGCAACGCGGTGGCGACGCTGACGCACAGCGGGCGCACCGCCGAGGTGACCATGGAGGGCACCACCGCAGACGGGCACCTGCGACCGGTGATGCGACGCCGACTGACCGACGCCGGCTGAGCGGGAGACCGTACCCTCGGTACCCGTGACGGAACACCCGCCGGAGACGGTGCGCGCGGTGGAGCACGAGTTGACCGCGCTGTTGCGCCGCAGCCGTGCGGTCTCCTGGGAGATCGCCCGTCAGGTGCACCCCAACCTGGAGCCGAACGCGTACGGGCTGCTGCTCTGGCTGCGCCACACCGACTCGGTCCGGCTCACCGAACTGGCCGCCCAACTGGGCATCGGCAAGGGGACGCTGAGCCGGCAGATCCAGGCGCTGGAGGAGGTGGGGCTGGTCCGGCGCGACCCGGACCCGGACGACCGCCGGGCCTCCCGCCTGAGCCTGACCGACGAGGGGCAGCGGCGGTTCGACGTGGCGCGGGAGGGCCGGCTGGACCGGTTCCACCGCACGCTGGAGGACTGGCCGACCCGCGACGTGGAGGACTTCGCGCGGCTGCTCAACCGCTTCAACGAGAACTACTTCTGAGGTGAAGGGTCCCTTCCGCACACTCCGGATGGGTAAATCGGGTCGCCGGATGTCGGACCTGGACGCAAAGATGGCCGGCATGACCTGGAGAGCACCTGAGATCAACCGTCGGCACGAGCCCTTCCTCGGTGACGAGCGCACCATGCTGGAGGGCTGGCTCAACTACCATCGCGACACCCTGCTGCACAAGTGCGCGGGGCTGACCGCCGAGCAGTTGCGGACCGCGAGCGTCGAGCCGTCCGGGCTCAACCTGCTCGGCCTGGTCCGGCACATGACCGTGGTGGAGCGGGCCTGGTTCCGGGAGCGCTTCGCCGGGGAGGACCTGCCCGAGTTGTACGACTGGGCGGCCGACCCGGACGCCGAGTTCACCACCGTGTCCACCGCCGATCCGGAGGCCGAGTTCGCCGCGTTCCGGGCCGAGATCGAGGCCGCCGACGCGGCCGCCGCCGGGCACGACCTGGGCGAGGAGTTCACGCTGCGCCGCCGGGACGGCAGCGAGCACCAGGTCAGCCTGCGCTGGGTCTACGTCCACATGATCGAGGAGTACGCCCGGCACAACGGGCACGCCGACCTGATCCGGGAGCGCATCGACGGCGCCACCGGCGACTGAGCAGGTCGGCGCCGCCGGGACCGGTCAGCCGGCCGGCTCCAGGGCCGCCCGCAGGTAGCGCAGGTCGCCCGGGCCGCTCCACCGGTGCGCGGACAGCCCGGCGGTCCGGGCGCCGCGAACCGCCCAGTCCTCGTCGTCGACGAACAGCACCCGCGACGGTGCCGTCTCCAGTGCCTCGCAGGCCGCCAGGAAGTAGTCCTTCGCCGGCTTGTTCACCCCGAGCGCCGAGGAGTTGACCACCACGTCCAGCTCGCCGACGAGGTCCAGCGCGGCCAGGTCGGCGTCGAGCAGGTCGGTGGCGTTGGTGCCCAGCCCGACCCGGATGCCGCTGGCGCGCACCTCGCGGACGAAGTCCAGCACCTCCGGGTCCACCTCGCCGCGGTAGCGCTGCCACTTCTCGACGGCCGCGCGGGCCCGCTCCGGGCCGCCCGCCGATTCGGCGAGCGCGTCGGCCACGCTGGTCACCCAGTCGGCGTGGCTGACCTGGCCGGTCACCACCGGCTGGAGGCGGCCCCACTGCATGGCGATCTCGACGAGGACACCCTCGGAGAGGCCGTACTCCCGCTCCACGCCGGCCGCCACGGACGGGTCCCACCGTCGCAGCACACCGTCGAAGTCCACCAGGAGCGCCGTCGCGCGTTCCCGAGCCACTAACTGATCTCCTCGCCGTCGCCGTCGCGGCCGGGCCGCGCGGTCTCCCCGTCGGCCCGGTTGAGCCGCTGACTGATCACCTGGGTGACCCCGTTACGCATGGTGACGCCATACAGCGCGTCGGCGACCTCCATCGTCCGCTTCTGGTGCGTGATGACGATGAGCTGGCTCTTCTCGCGCAGCTGGGCCAGCAGCGTGATCAGCCGGCCCAGGTTGACGTCGTCGAGCGCCGCCTCCACCTCGTCCATGATGTAGAAGGGGCTGGGCCGGGCGCGGAAGATCGCCACCAGCATCGCCACCGCGGTCAGCGACCGCTCCCCGCCGGAAAGCAGCGACAGCCGCTTGATCTTCTTGCCCGGCGGGCGGGCCTCCACCTCGACGCCCGTGGTGAGCAGGTCGTCCGGGTCGGTGAGGATCAGCCGCCCCTCGCCACCGGGGAAGAGCACGGTGAAGACCTGCTCGAACTCCCGGGCGGTGTCGGCGAACGCGCTGGCGAAGACCTCCAGGATCCGGTCGTCGACGTCCTTCACCACGGTCAGCAGGTCGCGGCGGGTGGCCTTGAGGTCCTCCAGCTGCTCGGAGAGGAACTTGAAGCGCTCCTCCAGCGCGGCGAACTCCTCCAGCGCGAGCGGGTTGACCTTGCCGAGCAGGGCCAGCTCCCGTTCCGCCTTGGCGGCCCGCTTCTCCTGCACCGGCCGCTCGTAGCGCACCGGCTCGGGCACCGGCAGGCCGTCCCGTTCGGCGGTCGCCACGTCGACCTGGGTGGGCGGGACGAGCTGGTGCGGCCCGTACTCGGCGACCAGGGTCTCCACGTCGAGGCCGAAGTCCTCGGCGGCCTTGGCCTCCAACTGCTCGATGCGCATCCGCTGCTCGGCGCGGGCCACCTCGTCCCGGTGCACCTGGCTGGTGAGCCGCTCCAGCTCCGCGCCGAGGCGCTTCCCGGCGCCGCGTACCTCCTGGAGCTCGGCCTCCCGCGCGGCGCGTTCGCGCGCCACGGCGTCGCGGTGCTCCTCCGCCTGCGCGATGGACGCGGCCGACGCCTTCAACGAGGTGGTCTCGCTCCAGGAGCGGCAGTACCTCGACCTG
>NZ_JBFAMU010000172.1:0-9740 GCF_040656655.1 Micromonospora sp. NPDC049799 | reverse complement strand
GGCCGGGTGTTCGTGACGCAAACCCCTTGATCAACCCGCGGGGTGAGGGGGTGGGGGGGTGGGGTGGGGTTAGGCGGGGGTGGGGAGGGTGGCTCGGCGGGTTCGGACCGACTGGGCGAGGTGGTCGAGGACCTCGGCCGTGGTGTCCCAGCCGATGCAGGCGTCGGTCACCGACTGGCCGTAGGTCAGCTCGCGGGTGGGGTCGAGGTCCTGGCGGCCGGGGAGCAGGAAGCTCTCCAGCATGATGCCGACGATGCCGCGCTGGCCGGCGGCGAGCTGCGCCGCCACGTCCGCCGCCACCGCCGGCTGGTTGCGGTGGTCCTTGCCGCTGTTGGCGTGGCTGGCGTCGACGACCAGCCGCTCCGGCAGCCCGGCCGCCCGCAGCAGGTCCAGCGCGCCGGCCACCGACTCCGCGTCGTAGTTCGGGCCGTCGTTGCCGCCGCGCAGCACCAGGTGCCCGTCCGTGTTGCCCCGGGTGTGCATGATCGCCGGGGTTCCGGAGAAATCGATGCCCGGGAAGACGTGCGGGACGCCGGCCGCCCGGATGGCGTCCACCGCCGTGGCGATGCTGCCGTCGGGGCGGTTCTTCATGCCGATCGGCATGGACAGACCGGAGGCCAGCTGGCGGTGCACCTGGCTCTCGACCGTACGGGCGCCGATCGCGCCCCACCCGACCGTGTCGGCGATGTACTGCGGGGTGATCGGGTCGAGGAACTCGCAACCCACCGGGAGCCCCAGGCGCAGCACGTCGATCAGGAGCGCCCGTGCCGTGCGCAGGCCGGTGTTGACGTCACCGGAGCCGTCCAGCCCCGGGTCGTTGATCAGACCCTTCCAGCCCACCGTGGAACGCGGCTTCTCGAAGTAGACCCGCATCACCACCAGCAGGTCGTCGGCGTGCCGGTCGGCGGCCTCCCGCAGCAGGTGCGCGTACTCGAGCGCGGCGGCCGGGTCGTGCACGGAGCACGGGCCCACCACCACCAGGAGACGGTCGTCGACGCGGTCCAGGACCCGGCCGACGGCACGCCGGTCGGCGAGGACGGCCGAGGCGAGCGAGTCGCCCAGGGGCAGGTCGTGGTGGAGCAGGGCCGGGGTGGTCAGCGGCACGACGCGGTCGATGCGCTGATCGCTGACCCGGTCGGTCTCCGGGGTCGTCACGGCGGGGTTCCTTCCGCCGACCGTGCCCGGGGCCGGCGCCCGGGTACGAGCCGGCTGCTCGTACGCAAAAGGGCAGGAACGAAAGCTCCTGCCCGGCCGGCTCGTCGTGCGGTGACGTCAGATCATGGTGAAGTCACCGGGCGAGCCGGCTGCCTAAACCATCGATACGAGCGCGTCACGTCGGCCAGCGTACCCGATTCGAGGCGTAGGCATCACCGGGTCGTCCGCAAAGCCTCGCCTCACGTTCACCTCCGTCGATGCGACCGCCGGTAGTTTCAGCGCCACCGAACGCTGCATCCCGGAGGTTTCCCGATGGACCGTCGTACCGTCCTGCGCGCCACCGTCGCCGGTGGCGCCGCCGCCTTCTCCGGCAGTCTCTGGGCCGGCGCCGCCCTCGCCGCGCCCGCCCAGCCCGGCAGCAGCCCCTACGGGCCGCTCCAGCCGGCCGACGCGCGGGGCATCCAGCTCCCCGCCGGGTTCACCAGCCGGATCATCGCCCGGTCCCGGCAGACGGTGGCCGGCACCTCGTACACCTGGCACGACGCGCCCGACGGCGGCGCCTGCTTCGTCGCCGGCACCGGCTGGATCTACGTCTCGAACTCCGAGATCTCCGGCTCCGGCGGGGTGTCGGCGGTGCGGTTCAACGCCGACGGGAGCATCGCCTCGGCGTACCGGATCCTGTCGAACACCAACCGCAACTGTGCGGGCGGCGCGACGCCGTGGGGGACCTGGCTCTCCGGCGAGGAGGTCAGTCGCGGGTACGTCTACGAGACGTACCCGCAGGGCGGCAAGGCCGGCGTCCGGCGGGCGGCGATGGGACGGTTCACCCACGAGGCGGCGGCCTGCGATCCGGACCGCAAGGTGATCTACCTGACCGAGGACGAGTCCAGCGGCTGCTTCTACCGGTTCCGGCCGACCACCTGGGGCGACCTCTCCTCCGGCACCCTGGAGGTACTGGTCGCCAGCACGGCCACCAGCGGCCCGGTCACCTGGGCGCGGGTCGGCGACCCGGACGGCTACCCCACCGCCACCCGCAGCCAGGTCTCGGGTGCGAAGAAGTTCAACGGCGGGGAGGGCTGCTGGTACGCCGACGGCACCTGCTGGTTCACCACCAAGGGCGACAACCGGGTCTGGGCGTACGACGCGGTCAACCAGCGGATCGACCTCGCGTACGACGACTCGCTGGTCTCCGGGACCGCCCCGCTGACCGGGGTGGACAACATCACCGGCGCCCGCTCCGGCGACCTGTTCGTCGCCGAGGACGGCGGCAACATGGAGATCGTTCTGATCACTCCGGACGCCGTTGTCGCGCCTTTCCTCAGGATCACGGGGCAGTCCTCGTCGGAGATCTGCGGGCCGGCGTTCTCGCCCGACGGCACCCGGTTCTACTTCTCCTCGCAGCGCGGCACGTCCGGCTCGTCCTCCGGCGGCATCACCTACGAGGTACGCGGGCCGTTCCGCTCCTGACCGGGTGTCGGTGTTAAGAGGGGCCCCTGTACAACGCGAGGCGTTAACGGGGGACCCTTCCTTTCACGCGTGCGGGGGGCGGGCGCGGGGTATGGGGGCGGACATGAGTCACGAGCAGAGCGACCAGGAACGCGTCGAGTCCCGCGCGCACCTGCTGCCCGAGGAGGCGGCGGTCGGCAGTGACGACGCGGAGACCCAGGCGGAGGCCATCCTCGCCGAGTCGGACATCCGGGAGGCGGACCAGAACGTCGCACCGGACACCGTTCTGGAACGGCGTACCTCCGATCAGACGGTGACCGCCTCCGAACCCCCCGACTGAACCTCCGCCCCCCGCGTACGGCGGGAGGCGCGGTAGGTGTGCTCCCGTAGCCAGGCGATCGGTCCTGCCGCCCGCAACCCGGGCGGCAGGTTGCCGATCGGGTCGAAGGCCAGCGCGGCGTCCGCGCGGGCGTCGAGCGGGGTGTCGACGCGGACCTGCCCGAACGGCCGCCACGGCCCCACGGCGGACGCCACGGCGAGGATCAGGCTCGGGCCGTCCGCGCGGGCCGAGGCGGTCACCTCGTCGAGGTTCCGGCCCGGGTCGGCCGAGTCCGGGTCGGCCAGCGCCGCCAGGAACAGGCGCCGCCGCCCCGCCCGGAACGACATGATCGAGCTGTACGTCCCGGCGAACCGACGCCGGGGCAGTGGCAGGTGACGCAGCACCGGTGCGGCGGCGCTGGAGCTGACCAGCAGGTCGTACGGGCGCTCCGGATCCCGGTGCAGCCGGACCGCGAGCCCCAGCACGTCGGGCCAGCTCCCCGGCGTGGGCACCCCCTTGGACAGCCGGACCGTCGCGGCGTACCGCCCGGGCCGGTCGATCAGCGGGACCCCGGTCGGCGGCCCGGACCGGCCCCACACGACGACCTCCCCGGTGAAGGAGCGGCCGGCCGGGTGGAGCAGCCGCCCATGACGCAAGCGGGTCAGGGCGGCGGTCGCGCGTTCGACGGCGGTGGCCGCCCGATCGGTGGTCGTACGGGTTCCGGCGGCGATCGGCATGCCCTCCCGGTACCCGGGTGCCGGGTGTCGAAGCCTGCCGGTGCGGCACGGCGCGTCCGGCGTGTCCCCTTCCCGTCCGATGATCGGATAGCGTCGTGCCATGCCCGACAGCGGTTACCCCTGGCCCATCGAGACGACCCGACTGGACAACGGCCTGCGCGTGGTGGTGAGCGAGGACCGCACGGCCCCGGCCGTCGCCGTGAACCTCTGGTACGACGTCGGTTCCCGGCACGAGCCGCAGGGCCAGACCGGCTTCGCCCACCTGTTCGAGCACCTCATGTTCGAGGGCTCGCTCAACGTGGCCAAGACCGAGCACATGAAGCTGGTGCAGGGCGCCGGTGGCTCGCTCAACGCCACCACCAACCCGGACCGGACGAACTACTTCGAGACGGTCCCGGCCGAGCATCTGGAGCTGGCGCTCTGGCTGGAGGCCGACCGGATGGGCGGCCTGGTGCCCGCGCTGACCCAGGAGACGCTGGACAACCAGCGCGACGTGGTGAAGAACGAGCGCCGCCAGCGGTACGAGAACGTGCCCTACGGCGACGCGTGGCTGCGGCTGCTGCCGCTGCTCTACCCGCCGGGGCACCCGTACCACCACGCCACCATCGGGTCGATGGAGGACCTGAACGCCGCCGGCCTGGCCACCTTCCAGGCCTTCCACGCCACCTACTACGCGCCGAACAACGCGGTGCTGACCGTGGTCGGGGACGCCTCGGCCGCCGAGGTCTTCGCGCTCGCCGACAAGTACTTCGGCGCCATCCCCGCCCGCCCGGAGATCCCTTCCGCGCCGGACGGCTCGGTCGTCCCGGCCGGCGGGCAACCCGCCGTGGAGACGGTCACCGCGGACGTCCCCGCGCCCCGCGTCTACATCGCCCACCGCACGCACGCCTTTGGCAGCGGCGGCTACGACGTGGTCACCGTGCTCGCCACCGTCCTGGGCAGCGGCCGGGGCAGCCGCCTCTACCAGCGGCTCGCCGACGGCGAACGGCTCGCGCAGCCGGACCTGGTGGGGGCGTACGGGGTGGACCTCGCGCACGCCCCCGCGCCGCTGATCGTCACCGCCACGGCCCGTCCCGGGGTGACCGCCGAGCGGCTGTCCACCGGGCTGGCCGAGGTCGTGGACGAGCTGGCCACCGTGCCGGTCACCGCCGCCGAGCTGGACCGGGCGAAGGCGCTGCTGAGCACCGCGTGGTGGCGCCAGATGTCCACGGTGGACGGCCGCGCCGACACACTGGGCCGGTACGCCACCCAGTTCGGCGACCCGGCGAAGGCGGCCGAACGGCTGCCGGCCTGGCTCGCGGTGACCGCGGAGCAGATCGCCGAGGTGGCCGCCGAGGTGCTGGCCGCCGCCGACCGGGTGACCCTGACCTACCTGCCCGAGGAGACCTCATGACGCTGATCGTCGACCGTCCCGGCCCGGGCACGTCCCGCCCGTACCGGTTCCCGCAGGTCGTGCGCCGGACGGTGGCCGGCGGGCAGGTCGTCGCCGCGCACCTGCCCGGGCAGAACCTCGCCGTCGCCCTGCTGCTGCTCGACGCGGGCGCGGAACGGGAGCCGACCGGCAAGGAGGGCCTGGGAGCGGTACTGGCCAAGGCCCTGGAGGAGGGGACCGCGCAGCGGGACGCGACGGCGTACGCGCTCGCGATCGAGGCGCTCGGCACCGAGCTGGTCACCGGCCTGGACTGGGACTCGTTCCAGGTCAGTGTGCAGGTGCCGGTGGACCGGCTGGCCGCGGCCGTGGAACTGCTGGCCGAGGCCGTGCGTACGCCGAAGCTGGACCCGGAGGACGTCCGGCGGGTCCGCGACGACGAGGCGACCGCGCTGCGGATGGACTGGGCCAACCCGGGTCCCCGGGCCGACGCGGCGCTGCGCGCCGACCTGTTCGGCGCGGAGAACCGGTGGGGCCGCCCGATGTACGGGGACCCGGACTCGGTGGCCGCGCTGGACGTCGAGGACGTCACGGTCTTCCACTCCGAGTGGTTCATCCGGCCCGGCACCCTCGTCGTCGCCGGCGACCTGGACCGGATCGACCTGGACGCGCTCGGCGCGGTGGCCTTCGCCGGCAGCGGCGGCGGGTCCGTCGAGCGGGGCGGCCCGATCGCGGTGACGCCCCGCGACCGGCGGCGGATCATCCTGGTGGACCGGCCCGGCTCGGTGCAGTCCACGCTGCGGCTGGGGCACCCGGCACCGCACCGGGCGCACCCGGACCACGTGCCGATGACGCTCGCCGGCACCGTGCTCGGCGGCGCGTTCACCTCGCGACTGAACCACCTGATCCGGGAGGTTCGTGGCTACACGTACGGCATCCGGGGTGACTTCGGCACGTCCCGCCGGTTCGGGCGGTTCGCCGTCAGCTCCGGCGTGCAGACCGCCGTCACCGCCCCCGCGCTGGTGGAGGCGGTCGGCGAGATCACCCGTACGCAGGAGACCGGGGTGACGGAGGACGAGCTGGCGGTGGCGCGGTCCTGGCGGGCGGGTCAGCTCTCGGTGGAGTTGCAGAGCCCTCGGGCGATCGCCGCGGCGCTGACCACGCTCGTCGTCCACGACCTGCCGGACGACTACCACGCCCGGCTGCGGGAGTCCCTGCTCGCCGCCGAGGTGGAGCAGGTGTCCGCGGCGGCCGCCACGCACCTGAGGCCGGGATCGCTCACCCTGGTGGTGGAGGGCGACGCGACCCTGATCCGGGACGAACTGGCCGCGACCGGCCTCGGCGACATCGTCGACCAGACGGGCTGAGCCGCGCGCGCCCACGATCCGCCCACTTTCACGGTAAGAGTGCTCATTCCGCGCCCGGAGGCCACTCTTTCCGTGAACGTGCCGGTAACCGGCGGGGCGGGGGTGGGGTGGGGGGTGTGACGTGGGTCGCGTGGCGGCGGTCGGAGAGGGTCGGAGACGGGGCGTGGCGAGGTGGCGTGGCTGGCGGATGCTTCGGTCGGTTGGACCGCCGGCTCGGGATCTTCCGGTCCGTGGGGCTGATCGGCGGTGTCGTTGCGGTTCGCCGGCCCAGCCGGGCGGCCAGCGGGGTCGCCGCCGGCGGTGTGACGGTGGCCCGGGCGGTGGGAAAGCGTTCCCGGTTGTGCCGCCCGGCTGGGTAGCCTCGCGGTCATGAGGATCGGCATTGTGGGGGCCACCGGCCAGGTCGGTGGCGTGATGCGGCAGGTGCTGGCGGAGCGGGAGTTCCCGGCGGAGCAGGTGCGGTTGTTCGCCTCGGCGCGGTCGGCCGGGCGCACCCTGCCCTGGCGGGACGGCGAGGTCACCGTGGAGGACGCGGCCACGGCCGACTACTCCGGGCTCGACATCGTGCTCTTCTCGGCGGGCAAGGGCACCGCGAAGGAGTTGGCGTCCCGGGTCGCCGAGGCCGGCGCGGTCGTGATCGACAACTCGTCGGCCTTCCGGATGGACCCGGAGGTGCCGCTGGTGGTCGCCGAGGTCAACCCGCACGCCGTGGCGAACCGCCCGAAGGGCATCATCGCCAACCCGAACTGCACCACGATGGCCGCGATGCCGGTGCTGCGCCCGCTGCACGACGAGGCGGAGCTGGTCAGCCTGATCGTGTCGACGTACCAGGCGGTCTCCGGAGCCGGCCTGGCCGGCGTGGCCGAGTTGGACGAGCAGGTCCGCAAGGTCGCCGAGCACGCCACCGGGCTCGCCTTCGACGGCGCGTCGGTGGAGTTCCCCACGCCGCGCTCGTTCGCCCGGCCGATCGCGTTCAACGTGCTGCCGCTGGCCGGCTCGATCGTCGACGACGGCTCCGCCGAGACCGACGAGGAGCAGAAGCTCCGCAACGAGAGCCGCAAGATCCTGGAGATCCCCGGGCTGAAGGTCTCCGGCACCTGCGTCCGGGTGCCCGTCTTCACCGGTCACTCGCTCCAGATCAACGCCCGGTTCGCCCGGCCGATCACCCCGCAGCGGGCCCGCGAGCTGCTCGACGGCGCGCCCGGCGTGGCACTGAGCGACGTGCCGACCCCGCTCCAGGCCGCCGGTCAGGACCCGACCTACGTGGGCCGGATCCGCGCCGACGAGACCGTCGAGCACGGTCTGGCCCTCTTCTGCTCCAACGACAACCTGCGCAAGGGCGCTGCGCTCAACGCGGTGCAGCTCGCCGAACTGGTCGCGGCCGAGCGTCGCTGACCCGGACGGTCGGTCGCGGGCCGGCCGCGGGCCGGGTGGGGATGATCCACTCGACGTCATGGACATCGGGGTGTCCCGGGACGGCGGACACCCCGATGTCATGGACGTCGAGTGGACCATGGGGCGGTCGTCGCTCGGCGACGCGCGCTCCTCGCCGGTTGGTGTCGGCCTGGCGCGACCGGTGGCGGCAGGATGGGAGGCGACGCACCGACCCGACGGAGGTAACCGTGCCCGTTGACGAGATTCCCGAAGCCCTGACCAACCTCATCGCCGGCCGGCGGCTCGGCGTGCTGGCCACCCTTAAACGAGACGGCCGTCCGCAGCTGTCCAACGTGGTCTACTCCTTCGACCGCGAGCGGGGCCTCATCCGGGTGTCGGTGACCGACGGCAGGGCCAAGACGGCGAACCTGCGCCGCGACCCGCGCGCCAGCTTCCACGTCAGCAGTGACGACGGCTGGGCGTACGCGGTGGTGGAGGCCCGTGCCGAGCTGACCCCGGTGGCCGAGCGGCCGGACGACCCGACCGTTGAGGAACTTGTTGGGCTCTACCGGGCGGTCCAGGGGGAGCACCCGGACTGGGACGACTACCGGTCCGCCATGGTCGCTGAGCGGCGTCTGGTGCTGCGCCTGCACGTCGAACGCGGTTACGGCATCCCGCCGCGCGGCTGAGGAGGTCGGACGACCGTGACGCCGGGCCATCGATCGGCGGGACGGACCTGCGCCAGCCGCTCGCCGAACCGCGTCCCGTCGACCATCGTCGGGTTGTGCCGCCACACCCCACCCAGCAGGTCGGCGAGCCCGTGGGGCGCGCAGACGACGAGCCGGTCGTCGGCATTGAGGCGGACCGCCACGGCCGTGGCGAACTCCGGCCAGGTGGCCACCGCCTCGGCCACGCTCCGGTACGGCGCGATCGGCTCACCGCCGAACCTCGCCGCGTACCAGGTGTGCACGGCGGCCTGGTTCCTCGCCCGCCATGAGTGACCGCGCGGGCTCCGGAAGTCGGCGTTACCTGCGGCGGGGCGACGGGTAGACCGCGGTGCCGACACCGAGAGGGGAGCACCATGACAACGGTCGGAGAGTTCATGACGACCCGGTTGGTGACGATGGACGGCAACGACACGCTGACCGCCGCGGCCCAGGAGATGCGCGACAGTGCCATCGGCGACGTGGTGGTGACCGACGGCGACAACGTGGTCGGCATCGTGACGGACCGGGACATCACGGTCCGGGGCGTGGCAGAGAACATGGACCCGAACTCCACCATGCTGAACGAGATCACGAGCAAGGACGTGATCACGGTCAGCCAGTACGACGACGCGGTCGCCGCCGCGGACCTGATGCGGACCTACGCCGTACGCCGGTTGCCGGTCATCGACGACGGGCGCCTGGTGGGTCTGGTCTCCATGGGTGACCTGGCGGTCGAGCGCGAACCGCAGTCGGTGCTCGCCGACATCAGCGCCAACGAGCCGAACAACTGACCGTCCGCCGCGGACGGGGCCGGCTCTCCGATGCGGAGGGCCGGCTTCCGTCGGTCACGAGCCGTCGACGTGGACGCGCGTCTCGGTGGCGCCGCGCGCTGCCGCCACCACGGCGGCCTCCTCGTCGAGGTGGCGGCGGGCCCGGGCCGGTAGCCGGCCGAACGGGCTGACCGTCAGCTCGAGGACGCCCCGGCCGACCTGCTTCGCCCGCCAGGTGCCGGCGACGTCACCGTCCACCAGCACCGCGCCGGGACTGCCGATCATCCGCCACAGCTGTGGCCGTTGAGCCTTCTCCGGCACCAGCACCTCCCGGTCCCGCGCCTGGAGGAACGGGTCGCCGGGCGGCAGCAGCCGGACCCCGGCCGGTGCCTCGGCGGCCCGCAACGCCGGCAGTTGCTCGGCCGGGAGCCACGCGCGCCGGCCGTCGACACGCACCTCCGCCAGGTCCTCCGGCCAGACCGGCCGGAGCGCGGTG
>NZ_JBFAMU010000171.1:0-9767 GCF_040656655.1 Micromonospora sp. NPDC049799 | reverse complement strand
CGACCAGGACGACCACCACGGCCGCCGTGACGGCGAGCGTACGCAGCACGCGCCGGACCCGTCCGCCACGCGGGCGCTCGGCGCGTGCCGGCCCCTCCTCGTACGAGCCGAGCAGGTCGTCGATGCTCGTGCTGCTCACGTCCCCACCCCGCTCACGCCGCCACGACGGCGGTCAGCTCGCCGCGCAGCCGGCGCAGGGCGGCCCGGGCCTGGTCCCGGGTACGTTCGTCGACCGGCCGGGTGGCGTACCGGGCCTCCCGGAAGACGTGGGCGAACTCGGCCAGCACGTCGGCGCTCGCGATCGCCGGGACACCGGCCGACGGGTCGCCACGCAGCAGGCGGGAGACGAGGTCGGTGGGTGTGTCGCCGGCCAGCCGGGGCACGCCCGCGCCGGCGGCGGCCTCCTCCAGGCGTACCCAGCAGGCGATCACCGCGACACGCGGGTCGGTGTCGGTGTCGTCCAGCTCGACCAGGCTGGCGTCGAGCGCGGCGACCACCTCACGGGCGGTGCCCTCGGCGTCGCGGCGGGGAGACCGGGACGGCAACGCCCGGGTGGTCCGCCGGATCGCACCGCGCACCAGCGTCCAGGCGAGCCAGCCGAACACGACGAGGACGGCGAGACCCAGCAGGACCAGGGCCGCCGTGGCGATCCACCCCGGAACGGAGGCCCCGGTCGTCTCCACCGCGTCCCTCGGCTCCACCGGGATCGACGGGACCGGCTCGGCGGTGGGGTACTCGGGAAGGAAGGGCACCTCCTCGACCGCCGTCGGGATGCGGCTCGCGCCGAGCGACGAGTGGGCCGCCGCCACCGTGACGACGGCGAGCAGCACGGCCACCGCCGCGATCGGCCACCACCTGCGCAGCACGTTGAGGTCCACTGCGGTCACCTCCGGGCCGCCGGGGCGTACGGGTCGGGCCGGCGCGTTCTCCTCCGTCATCGTCACCGCCCCGCAGCCTCAGTCCACCCCGGCCAACACTTTCGCCCGGGCGAACACGTCGTCCAGCATCCCTGGTGTGAGCCGCCCGGTGAAGGTGTTCTGCTGGCTGACGTGGTAGCAGCCGAGGAGTTCCGGTGCGGCCGTGCCGGAACAGTGTGCCCCATGCCCGAACGCGGGTCGCGGACTGGGCGGACGCACGTCGTACACGTGGCGGAGCACCGGCCACCACGCGGCCCACGCGAAGGCACCCAGCGCGACCACGACGCGCAGGGTGGGCCGGATCAGCGAGATCTCCCGGTGCAGCCACGGCGCGCAGGTGTCGCGCTCGGCCGGGGTGGGCTTGTTGTCCGGCGGCGCGCAGCGCACGGCGGAGAAGATCCGGGTGTCCCGCAGGGCCAGGCCGTCGTCGACGGCCACGCTGGTCGGCTGGTTGGCCAGCCCGGCGCGGTGCAGGGCGGCGAAGAGGACGTCGCCGGAGCGGTCGCCGGTGAAGATGCGGCCGGTGCGGTTCCCCCCGTGCGCGGCCGGGGCCAGCCCGAGGACGGCGATCCGGGCGGCCGGGTCGCCGAAGCCGGGCACCGGCCGGCCCCAGTACTCCTGGTCCCGGAAGGCGGCCCGCCGGGTCCGCGCGACCTCCTCCCGCCAGGCGACCAGCCGGGGGCAGGCGAAGCAGTCACTGACCGCGCCGTCCAGGTCGACGAGGTCGGTCGCCCGCGCGGCGCGGGCGACCGACCTCACCGGGGGTACGCGGCTCAGCCAAGCTTGGCCCGGAAAAGTTCGAGAGTGCGGGCCCAGGCGGTGGCGGCGGCACGCTGGTCGAAGTTCTCGGGCCGGTCCTCGTTGAAGAAGGCGTGGTTGGTGCCCGGGTAGTCGTAGGTCTGGCAGGTGCCACCGGAGACCTCGATGGCCCGGCGGGCGGCCTGCACGCCGTCGTCGGCGGAGAGGCCGTCGGCCTCCGAGCAGTGGATGACGGCGGCCTTGCCCGCGTAGTCGGGCCACTCGGCGCGCATGTCCTCCCAGGGCAGCCTGGGGTAGAAGGCCGCGGTGGCGACGATCCGCTCGGAGCGGGTGGCCGCCCAGAGGGCGAGGCTGGCGCCCGCGCAGAAGCCGGCGGCGCCCACCTTGCCGGCCACCTCGGTACGCCCGGTCAGGTAGTCGGCGGCGGCGGCGATGTCCGCCGCGGCCTCGTCCATCTGCGCGGCGTTCAGCATCTGCCGGGGCTCACTCGGCTTGACCGCCGGGCCACGTCGGAAGTCCGGGGCGAGAGCGACGAACCCGGCGTCGGCGAAGCGGTCCACCACCGACCGGACGTGGGGTACGAGGCCCCACCAGTCCTGGATGACGATGACCGCCGGGCTGGCCGCACCGCCGGAGGGTATCGCGAGATACCCCTCGCTCGTACCTCCGTTACCGCGGTACCTCACCATCTCGCCCATGGGCCCGTCCTCCTAGCGGTCAGTCAACGTTGGCTGGTCGCCCAGTGGTCCTACGTGCCGGTAGCCTGCCACGCCGGACCCGCGCCGGGAAGACACGGGAGAAGTGGCATTCACCTCCTGTTTGCCGAAAGGAAGGGCCCCTCCTTAACGCCTGGCGTAGAGGAAGGGCCCCTTCTTAACGGCTTGCAGGTGGGCTCAGGCCTTCTTGGTCAGGCAGAGCACGTAGCCCGTCTTGCCCGGCTCGACGCTGGAGAAGACGTAGCCGTCCTGCCCCTCGGTGAAGTACTGCTCGCACGCCTCGCCGGTGCGGGCCTGCGCGGCGGTCTGCCCGTCGGCCCGGCCGACCACCGTGTAGGCGGCGTCGGTGGAGGTGCACTCGACGACCTTGGCGCCGTCGACCTTCTCCTCCTCCGTGCCGGTCACCTCGGGCAGCTCGGCGATGCAGTCGCCGGCCTTGGCCTCGGCCGTCTCGTCCTTGTTCAGGACGTTGCCGATCGCCGTACCGAGACCGAACTTGAGACCGGCGATGACGAGGAACGCGACGATCGCGCCGATGATGCCGAGCGCCTTGCCCCGGCCGGACTTCTTCGCCGGCGGCTCGACGGGCGGCGGCGCCTGGACGCCGGGCTGGGGCTGCGCGGCGTCCGCGGCGGGGGGCGGTGCGACCTGCTCTGACACGGGTTTTCCTTCCGAGGGGTTGATGAGCAGACGACACCGTAACGATCATCGACGTGCGCCGCCGCCCCGCTCACCTCATCCGTTCAGCCATTTCCCAGGAACGAGGTGTGAGGGAGGGTCCCCGGTTAACGCCTCGTGTAGGGGAAGGGGCCCTTACTGACACCTCAGGTGGCGGTCGGCGCGGGCGGCGCGGTGGCGGGCGGCGTACTGGTGGGGGTCGGCGTCGTGGTGGGGGCCGGAGTGGACAGTGGCGGCAGCCCGGGTGCCGGGGGCGTTACCACCGGCGGCCGCGGGGCGAAGGGTGCGCCCTGCGGGCAGTACGGGTACGGGCGCAGCAGCGGGTTGCCGTTGCCGTTGCCGGTCGGGTCGAGCGGATCGGGGCACTCCGGGTAGCCGAGCCGGATCGGGTCGCCGTTCTGGTCGAAGAGCCGGGCGTTCTCCACCAGCCGGCCCTCGCTGTCGTACACGTAGACGTCCCGGACGTGCTCGTAGCGGCCGTCGACGGAGATCTGCTCGTACCCGAAGTCGTAGCCGGCTCGATCCTCCAGATCCGCCAGCCCCACCAGGGCGAACACGACCAGGGCCGCGTTGCCGATCTGGAGTGCCTGCCGCGGCCAGCCGCGCAGCCCGCCGCTGCGGCGTCCCAGCCACACGGAAACGAGCACGAGGCCGGCCAGCATGACCAGACCGGTGATGAGTTCACCACCGAATCGGGGCAGCAGACCGAACGTTCCACCCGTGGTGGCGACGGTGACGAACATTGCCGCCAGGTAGGCGCGGAGCACCCACCACCCGGGGCGCAACAGCCGGACGAACTCGCCCGCCGTCGCATAGCCGAGAGGAGGGCCGAGTTGCCGGTCCAGGATGCGGATCTGGTCACGTGCCCGTTGCACCGTCCTGGTGAGCCGGCGGACGCGGCCTCCCCCGCCGGTGCCGACGCCAGCGGCGGCGCGCAGGTCGAGGGCGTACGCCTCGGGCGCGCCGAGCCGGTCCGTCAGCGTGCCCCCGGCCTCGGCGGCGACCTCGGTGAGGTGCTCCGGCAGGTCCTCGGTCAGCTCGTCGCGGACCTGCGGCGGCAGGTCGGCCAGCGCGGCCCGGACCCGGTCGACGTAGTCCGTGATCTCCTGCTCCGTGACGGTCATGCCGCCATCCCCCGATCGTCGAGCAGCGTGTCCATGGTGGTGGCGAACGAGCGCCAGAGCTTGCCGGACCGGGTGAGCTGGTCCCGGCCGGCGGCGTTGAGCGCGTAGTACTTGCGGTGCGGCCCGGACTCGCTGGGCACGACGTAGGTCGTCAGCAGGCCGGCGGCGAAGAGTCGGCGCAGCGTGCCGTAGACGGAGGCGTCGCCGACCTCCTCCAGCCCGGCCTCGCGCAGCCGGCGCAGGATGTCGTAGCCGTAGCCGTCGGACTCGCGAAGCACGGCGAGGACCGCGAGGTCCAGGACGCCCTTCAGCAGTTGTGTGGTGTCCACGCGAAGCACAGTACTGCGCAATGCGTAGTAGCGCCAGCACTTCGAGGCATCCGGGATGACGAACTGACAGCCCGCCTCGGCGTTGATCCACTCGACGTCAGTGAAGTCGGGCTGAAACCGTCACTCGGACACCCCGACATCAAAGAAGCCGAGTCGATCATGCCCGGAACCAGGAACGCTAGAGCAGGCTCCAGGCGATGCCGTCGAGGATGTCGTGCTCGGAGGCGACGACCGCGTCCATCCCGGCGCGCTCCATGATCACCCGCAGCACCAGGGCCCCGGCGCCGATCACGTCCGCCCGGCCGGGGTGCATCACGGGGATCGCCAACCGCTGCTCGCGCGTCTTCGCCAGCAGGTCGGCGGTCACGTCGGCCACCCGGTCGTACGGCACGCGGGCGTGGTGGATGCGCTCCGGGTCGTACTCCCGCAGGTCCTGCGCGATCGCGACGACGGTCGTGACCGACCCGGCGAGCCCGACCAGCGTCGCGGCCTCCCGGCCCGGGACGGCCTCCAGCGCGCGGTCCACCGCCACCGCGATGTCGGCCTGCGCGGCGGCGATCTCGTCCAGGCCCGGCGGGTCGCCGTGCAGGTGCCGCTCGGTCATCCGGACGCACCCGATGTCCATCGAGATCGCCGCCTGGACGCCGCCGGAGCGGGTGCCCACCACGAACTCGGTCGAGCCGCCCCCGATGTCGACGACCAGGTACGGCTCCCGGGCGTCGGCCGGCAGCCCACGCACCGCGCCGGTGAAGGAGAGCCGTGCCTCCTCGTCCCCGGTCACCACCTCCGGGGCCACGCCCAGCGTCTGCTCCACCATCGCCCGGAAGTCGCCCGCGTTGGAGGCGTCCCGGGAGGCCGAGGTCGCGCACATGCGGACCCGCTCGGCACCCAGCTTCCCGATCTCCTCGGCGTAGTCGGCGAGCGCCACCCGCGTCCGCTCGATCGCCTCCGGCGCGAGGCGGCCGGTCCTGTCGACGCCCTGGCCGAGGCGGACGATCTCCATCCGCCGGCTCAGGTCGGTCAGCGGCGCCTCCGGCCCGGCATCGGCGTCGGGCAGGTCGGCGACCAGGAGGCGGATGGAGTTGGTGCCGCAGTCGATGGCGGCGACGCGCGTCGTCACCCGGTCAACCCTACGGCAGCGGGAACGGCGGGGCCGCGTCGACGAGCGCCAGGGTCGCGCCCACCGGTAGCGGCAGCAGGCCGGCTGGAATGAGACCCCAGGGCGCACGGACAGTGACACCTGGCTCCGTCACCGTGAGCAACGCTCCGCAGCACCCCCCACGACGCCCCTTCGACCACTTTGCTCTGCAGCCGAATGTGCACCACGCCCACGAGCTGGGCGGATGCCCAGACGGCCTACTGCCCTCCCGGACCCGAACCGTCACTGTCGGTGTGTGGCGCGCATTGGGCAGCAGTGCAAAGTGGTCGAGGGTGTGTGATGGTTGCCGGTCGCGTCGACACGCACTGTGACGACGGGGTTGAGGTGGCGCATCCGGGCATGCTCGACACGCGGCTACCCGACGGCGGCGGCGCGGTCGACGGCGGCGGCGCGCGTCGGCACGCGGTCAGCCCTACGGCAGGTCGTCCCGGGCCGTACCGGTCGCCGGAGGGGCGACGCCGGCCACCGACGCCTCGGTGACCTCGCCGAGCAGGTGCGCGCCGAGCGGCGTCAGCCGGTGCCGGACCGTCCCGCCGTGCCGCTCACTGGCGACAAGACCGGCCGCCCGCAACGCCGTGGCGTGCTCGGACGCCGACGACAGACCCACCCCGGCGGCGTCGGCGAGCGCGGTGGTGCTCAGCCCGCCGGACTCCGCGAGCCGGCGCAACACCACCGCACGGGTGGCACCGAGGAGACGGCCGAGCGCATCGGCGGTCGGACCGGCGCCGCGGCGCGGCATCGGTACGGGATAGACCAGCAGGACCGGGTGCCCCGGCTGGACCAGCACCCGCGGAAGCGGACCGGCCAACGGTGTCGGCAGCAGGAGCATCCCGTGACCAGTGCCGGTCACCTCCCCGCTCCACCAGGTCCGCACCTCCAGCACCGGGGGCCGCCACCGGATCGCCGGATGCAGCCCGGCGAACAGGACGCCCAGGCCGCCCATGGTCAACCGATGGGCGGCACTCGCCACGTGCTGCCGGTGCGCCGCCGTCAACTCGGCCCAGTGCGGCGCGAGCACGGCCCCGAACCAGGTCTCCACGGCCCGGCCGAACAGGTCCAGCGCCTCCGGGTCCGCCGCCGCGAACCGGCGTCGCAGCGGCGTCGCGGCCACGTCGGCGTACGCCGCGGTGACCTCGGCGCGGATCCGCCGGGTCGGCGTGGCCCGGATCGCGTCCAGGCCGGCCGTCACGGACTCCAGCCCGTCGAACGGCGTGAGGAAGTCCGGCAGTCGTCCCCGGGCGGGCAGCAGGTGCCGCAGCATCATGGCGGCCGCGCCCGCCACGCCGTCCGCCCCAGCCGCCACCGCGCGGTCTGCCAGGGCCGGCGCCATGACGGACCCGGTGGGACCGTGCAGTGCCTGGCCGGCCATCATCACCATGCCGACCGGGTGCAGCCGGTCGACGAACCGCACCCGGCACAGGTCCGCCGACCCGAGCTGGAGGCGAAGCATACGGACAGCCTGCCGGGCTTCGGCCTGAACCGAAAGGGTTGAACGGGCCTGCGGTCGGGCTCCAGAGTGGACCGGGGTCCACGAGGGGGGGCGGGCGTGCGGCAGACGATGGCAGTGCTGACGGGGTTGGTCCTGATCCTGGCCGCCGGGGCGTGCGGGGCCTCCGGGCCCGCCCCGGCCGGTGCCACCCCGTCCTCCTCGGTTCCGGCCGAACGACCCGCCGCCGGCGAGCACCTGTTGAGCCTGGAGCACGGTGGGGTGAAACGCACCTACCTGCTGTACGCCCCGCCCGGGTACGACCCGACCCGGCCCACCGCGCTGGTGATCGCCCTGCACTTCTACCCGGGCAGCGGCGCCCTGATCCGCGAGATGGTGGGGCTGGACGCGGTGGCCGACCGGGAGAACATCCTGGTCGCGTACCCGGACGGACGGCACACCGCCTTCAACGCGTTGATCTGCTGCGGGTCGGAGGACGACGTCGGGTTCCTCCGGGCCCTCACGGACCACCTGGTGAGAACCTGGCGGGCAGACCCGGACCGGGTCTACCTGACCGGGATCTCCAACGGCGGTGACATGAGCTTCCGGGCCGCCGTCGAGGCCGACGGGCTCTTCGCGGCGATCGGCGTGGTCAGCGGCGGCTACAGCGGTCCCCTGACCGCGCCGGAGGACTACGTCCCCGACAGCCCGGTCTCGGTGATCACGTTCATCGGCGGGCAGGACATCTACGCCGAGACCTTCACCGAGGGCATACGGACCTGGCAGCGGCGACTCGGCTGCAAGTCGATCCCCGGGCCCGGGGCGGGTGGGGCCGCGCGGATCAGCCGGACCGACGCGACGTGCGCCGACGGCAGCGAGGTCACCGTCTACACCCTGCCGGACATGGGGCACTCGTGGCCCGGCGCGCGGAGCGGTCAACTCGCCGCCCCCAAGGCCGGCCTCGTCGCCACGGACCTGATCTGGGACTTCTTCGCCACCCACCCCCGGCGGCCGGCCTGACCGCGCCGCCGGTGCGGGTTACGCGGACGGCTCTACAGGCGGAGCAGCATGCGGGTGTTGCCGAGGGTGTTCGGCTTGACCCGCTCCAGGTCGAGGAACTCTGCGACACCCTCGTCGTACGAGCGCAGCAGCTGCTCGTACACCGGCTGCGGCACCGGCGCGCCGTCGATCTCCCGGAAGCCGAACGAGGCGAAGAACCGGGTCTCGAAGGTGAGCACGAAGATCCGCGCCACGCCCAGCTCCCGGGCCGCGTCGATCAGCTCGCCGACGATCCGGTGCCCGATCTTCCGCCCCCGGCAGACCGGGTCCACCGCCACCGTGCGGATCTCGGCGAGGTCCTCCCACATCACGTGCAGCGCGCCGCAGCCGACCACGCTGCCGTCCCCGGTCGCCGCGACCCGGAACTCCTGCACGTCCTCGTAGAGGGTGACCGTCGCCTTGCTGAGCAGCCGCCGGTCGTCGGTGTAGGTGTCGACCAGCCGCCGGATCCCCCGCACGTCGGAGGTCCGGGCCCGCCGCACCACGATCTCGTCGGCGCCGGTCATGGTCACTCGTCCGCCGGCACGTCCACGCACGGGCCGGCGGTCCACCACGGCTCCAGGACGTCCAGCACCTCGTCACCGAACGGGTTCACTCCCGGCCCGGCGCCCAGCGCGTGACCGAGGTGCACGTGCAGGCACTTCACCCGGCCGGGCATGCCGCCGGCCGAGATGCCGGCGATCTCCGGCACCTGCCCGATCGCGTCGCGGCGGGCCAGGTAGTCCTCGTGCGCCGCCCGGTAGTGGGCCGCCAGCTCCGGGTCCTCGGCGAGCCGGTCGGCCATCTCCTTCATCAGCCCGGCCGACTCCAGCCGGCTGCACGCGGCGGTCGCCCGCGGGCAGGTCAGGTAGAACAACGTCGGGAAGGGCGTGCCGTCGGCCAGGCGCGGGGTCGTCTCCACCACGTCGGGCAGGCCACAGGGGCAGCGGTGGGCCACCGCCCGCGTGCCGCGCGGCGGGCGTCCGAGCTGCGCGGCCACCGCGGCCAGGTCGGCCTCGGTGGCCGGCTCACGCTGCGGCAGGGGTACGGAGGCCGCCGCCGGCTCCTGCGGTGGTACGACAGTCACGCTGTTTCCATCTCTCGTCTGGTGCTCAGGTGGTGCTCACTGGTCGGGTTGGGCGGCGTTCGCGCCCTGCACGCTCGACCACAGGGTGTCGTACCAGGGATCGGGTTCGGCGGGCTGCCCCGACGGCGCGGACCTCCCCGCGTCCCGCGCGGCACCCTCCGGGTCGTCGAGCACGATCAGCAGCTTCTCGCCCGGACGGCCCATCCCGAAGCGCTCCCGCGCCTGGATCTCGATGTACCTCTTGTCCTGCCACTTGGCCGCCTCCTCGGCGAGCTTGTCGATCGCCTGGCGCTGGGCGGCCTGGGCCGCCTCCATCCGCTCGATGTCGGCCTGCTGGTCCAGGTAGACCCGGACCGGGTAGGTGTAGCCGAGGGCGAGCGCGATCAGCACCGCGAACAGCACGGTGGCACGCCCGGTGAAGCCTCGGGGATGGGGAGCGGACAGCCGCTTGACGGTGCCGGCCGCCGTACGCCGGGCCGCGGCGGGGCGGTTCGTGGCGCGTACGCCCTCGGCCGCCCGGGTGGCACCCGGAGC
>NZ_JBFAMU010000170.1:0-9789 GCF_040656655.1 Micromonospora sp. NPDC049799 | reverse complement strand
GCGCCGGCCACCGCGCCGCGCAGGCCGTGCGCCACGCCGCCGGCCACGTCGGCGACGGCCCGGCTTGGTGGCCCGCCGAGGTCACCGGCCACCACCGGCCGTGCGACACGATCGCGATCCTGACCGTACGTCCCCAGCGTCCCGTGCCCCACCAACCCCGCAACGCCGTCCCGGTCTGCACGCCGCGCCACCCCGGCCGGTGGCGCTGGCTGTCCCCGGCGAACGCCCCACGCCCCGACGGCACGGTCGAGCTGCACGTTCGCGCCGTCGGTGCCGTCTCCCACAGCCTCGTCCACGACGTACGCCCCGGCGAGCCGCTCTGGCTCGGCCCACCCTGCGGCACCGGCCTGCGGCTCGACCCGTGGTCGACGGCGGATCTGTTGCTCGTGGCCGGCGGGACCGGGCTGGCGCCGCTGCGCGCCCTGGTCGAGCAGGTCGCCCACGGACCGGGGAGTCGGCGGGTGACCCTGGTCGTCGGCGCCCGCACCTTCGCCGACCTGTACGACGCGATCACCCTCGACCGGCTCCAGGAAGCCCACGACTGGCTGACCGTCGTACCCGCCTTCAGCCACGACCCGTGTGCCGAACGGGACGAGCGGGGCGACGCACTGACCGTCGCCCTCGCCCGTCATCGTCCCGACCAGGAGGTGTTCGTCTGTGGACCGCCGCTGATGCTCGTCGGGTCCCGGCTGCGGCTGCTCGCTGCCGGGGTGCCCGGCGACCGGATCCACCTGCCCGCCACGGCGGTGCCCTGATGGCGGTCTACCGCAGCCGCAACGCCCTGACCGGCCCGCTCACCCCGGACCGCATTGCCGGTGTAGCGCTGCCGCGCACGTCTTTCTGCCAGCGGGGTTACCGGGCCGACGACGTCGACGCCCTGCTGCACCGCCTCGCTCATGAGCTGCGCGATCGCACCCGTCAGCTCGACCTCACCCGCGCCGAGAACCACCGCATCAAGGAGGCGCTCCGCGCCTGGCAGACCCGGCGCACCGATGAGCGGGCGCAGGCCCGGCATGCCGGTCGATGAGCGGCGACCATGGGCGACGTTGGGGCGGTACGGCGGCCGGTAGCCACCGAGAGGATGGTCGACACCCCTTGGCTCTCCATCGACCCACGTGAGAACGTCTATGTCGGAGAGTGTGCGGTGGGACACAGGGGGTGATCGGTGTGGGGGTCGCGGACGGGGCGTCGCAGTGGTCGATCGAGAAGTTCGGGTTCGCCCAGGCGGTGGCGCTGCGCAAGCACGTCCCGGCGGCCCTTAAGCGGGCGGTCGAGCGCGCGATGGACGCGCGCGAGGCTTCCGAGATGACCAGCGACCACGCCTTCGGCTCCGTGCGCTGGCTGGTTCAGTACGAGGAACTGCACCAGCGCCTCCGGGATATGCCCGACGTGACGGACCTGCGCCCGCCGGGCGCGCAGTTCAGGATCACCATCTGCGCGGGGCATTTCCTGCTGCCGTGGCACTACGCGACCAAGAGTGACGTCGAGATCGTAAGGGTCCGGCCAGGACGGACCTTCAGCCGCTTCGCTCGCTACCTTCTCGCCATGTACGGCCCTGAGCCGCAGTACCAGCAGGACATGCTGCCGCTCATGCCGGTCAGTGAACAGGAAGCCCGCGACCGGTCCGAGCTGCGGGATGCGGTCGAGCGGCTGCCCGTCGAGCCGAAGGTGCTCCTGATCGGCTACGCCTGCAATTCGGACGCCGGGCTGCTCCGCGTCTCCTGGGGCGAGGCAGCGCTGAGACACAACGACGAACTGGAGTGGCAGTACGTCGAGGAATTGCCGCTGCCGGGCGACGCGTCCCAGGGCCGCCGTGGCTTCGCCGCCTGACCAGCAGGGGACAACGCATCGGGGAGTGAGCCGATAGCGTCCGCTCATGCCTGACGCCGATCTCGACGACCTGCTCGCCGCCTTCACGCCCGCCCGGCCGTACACCATGAAGGTTGCCGCCGACGCGCCCCACGCTCCCGGCGCACACGTGGTCTTGAAACGCGGCGTGGTTGTCTACGTCGGCTACACCGGCAACCTGCGCAACCGCCTTCGGCAGCACCTCACCGGCAACCGTGACTCGTCGGTGCTGCACCAGCAGGTCGGTCAGCTCCTCGACCGCCCCGACCGGGCGGCGTCGGCCGAGGACATCGCGGCCTGGCTGGGTCGCTGCGAGGTCCGCTGGCAGGAGACCGAGAATCCCGAGGGTACGAAGGAAGCCCTCGTTCTGGCGCTACGTCCCCGGTTCAACCGGCTGGTGCCGAAGTCGCGGTAGGGCTGCTCAGGCGTACGTGTCGCCGAACTCGCGGACGCCGTCGACGTCCAGCGTGATCCGGCTGTTGTCGGTCCACTGACCGGTCGCCTCCCGCCAGCTCGGGTCATCACGCTCGTTGATGTCGGTCCAGCTGTGCCGGTGATGGCGCAGGTAGATCGGCCCGGACGACTCGCCGGGGGCGAGCACCCCGCTGGTGAAGGTCAGCTCCACCCAGCCGGGGACCGGCGTGCCCGGCAGCGGGTACCGGGTCGGCGTCGGTGTGGGCGTGGGCGTGCTGCCCGGCGGCGGAGGTGGCGGCGCCGGCGGTGGGAAGAACGCCAGGGTGCGCCCGATGCGGTCGCAGCCCAGCGCCGCCCAGTCGCAGTTCAGCACGAGCGAGGTGTTGCCGCCCTCGAACACCAGGTGATAGCGCACCCGCACGCTGGTCAGGTCGAGCGGCCCGGTGCCGGTGTTGGTGACCTGGAGGACGTGCTGGATCTGGTTGTTCGTCGGCGACCAGTCGAGGTTGAGGTAGCTGACCTTCGCCCGCCCGTACGCGGTGCGGACCAGCGTGACCGGCGAGGGGTCGGAGTAGCCGCCCAGGGCGTACGCGCTGATCGCGATGCGGTACTCGCTGCCGGGGGCCAGGTTCGTGAGCGTGATGGTGGTGTCGGTGGTGCTGCCCAGTCCTCGGTAGACGTTGGGGCCCAGCTGCGCCCGCATCTCGTACGTGATCGGCTCCTCGCCGGCCGGTTCGCCTGCCCAGGTGGAGCCGTCCCAGGACAGGGTGAGCCGGTGAGGTTCATTGACCACGACGACCGGGGCGCCGGGGGTGGTGAGCGCCGGGGCGTCGTCCGCTCGGGCGGCGCTGACGGCGAGCTGGCCCAGCAGCGCGGCGAGGACTACTGCGACGGTGGTGCGGCGGGCACGCATGGTGAGCAGCCTAGGGGCTTCCAATGATGCTTATCAATCGTTAGGGCGTGCGCTCCTCACTTGATACCCCGGTTTCCCATCACAGGGCATCGGTGGGGACGGGGCGTCGATAGCTTCCGGGATACCTGACATCCCGAACCGGTGGTGGGATGTCCATGACCCGTGAGGGGATTACCCGTGTCGCTGTACGACGGTCCCTCCCTACCCAGCGAACCCGCCCCGATCGCCGTCCACACCGACCGGTGGCGGGCGACGTTGCCCCCGGACGCCTGGCCGACCGGATTCCCGGAGACCGGCGTCGTCTGGCGGCGGGACGTGTTCGCCGTCGCCGACGCCTGGCGCGAGGGAGCGGCGAGCCCGCGCCAGCTCCTCGCCGCCGTCCTGATGTGGGGGTACGGGCCGATCGGCTACGGCCCGTGGCGCGCTGCCCGCTCGCTGAAGGGCGACCCGGACGGCAGCCGCCTGACGCACGCCCTGGACGGCATCGCGGCGGCGACGCCCGACGAGGAGGCGCTGCGTACGGCGTACCGGCGGTTCCGCGATCCGAAGGAGTCCCGCCTGCCGTGGCTCGGGCCGGCGTTCTTCACGAAGCTGCTCTACTTCGCCGCCTACCGGCGCGACGCCGAAAGCCGCCGCGACTCCGAATGCCGACCCGGCGCCGAGGGGCGGCGCGACACCGAGGGCCTGCGACCGCTGATCCTCGACCGGGTCGTGGCCGGTCGGCTGCCCACCGAGGCCGGGGTGCGGCGGCGGTCCGGCTGGCTGTCCGAGGAGTGGCTCGCCTACCTGCGCTGGGCCGCAGCCCAAGCGGAGGTCCGGGGAGTCGAGCCGGACGAGGTGGAGATGGCGCTGTTCCACGACCGGTGGCCGCCCTCCGACGCCGGCCCGGCCGGCGTCCGACCGGCAGCCGAATGAGCGGACCGCGCCAGACGCCGCGCGCCGGGCTGGAACCCAGGCCAAACGCCGCGCCCCGGCTCGGATTCGCGCCAAACGCGGCGCCCAGGCTCGGATCCGCGCCCCAACTCGGATCCACGCCAAGTGCCGCGCCCCGGCTCGAATCCACGCCGACGCCGCGCCCCGGCACCGAATCCGCCGCGGCGCAGCGCCCGACGATCAGCTTCCCTGGCGTTGGACCCGCTCGCTGCCCTCGACCTTGGCGCGGCCGTGATCGCGTTCGGTGCCGGACGTGCCGGTCGCGGCCCGCAGGTGTCGGCGCTCCGGCGAGCGTTCGACCTCCGAGCCCTGGCGGCCTCGCGCGCCGCTGCCCGGATGGCGCCCCGCGCGGGCCGACTCGCCGCCAGGATCATGCTTGTTCGGCTTGTGGCTACCCATGGGGCCCGCGTACCCGGCAGGCCGGCCGCTACGCATCGCGGCCGGCGGCCCGGCATCGCCGCCTCACGGCTACGCGCCGGCCGCCGGGGCGGCCAGTCGGGCGTCGAGGGCGTCGAGGTCCGGTACGAACCAGACATGCCCACCCCGGTTCGACTCCTGCACCAGTGCTCGCAGCGCCGACGACGCCGCCAGGTGCGCGGAGATGTCGCCCACGACGACCAGGCGCAGTCGGTAGTTGACGAACTTCTGCATCACGTCACCGGCGAACCGGGTCCCCAGGGAGAAGAAGCGTGGGTCCAGGCGGCTCGCCGGTACGGCCACCACCTCGACGCCGAGGAACGCCGCGCCGACCAAATCCAGCGCGTCCTGTTCGGTGACGATCGGCGGCCCGTCCGGGTCGCACACCAGCACCTGTACGCCGGTCAGCTCCCGGATGTCGTCAGCCACGGCGCACCAGCCCGTTGTCGCCGTCCAGCACCCCGTCGAGCAGCCGCAGCAGCTCGGCGGTGGCGGTGGCGCCGCCCAGGATCATGATCGTCATGCGGTGTCGCTCCTCGTCGTAGACGGTCTGCACCCGCAGCGGGTCCGCCGGGTCGTGGTTGGTGTTCGCCCCGGCGAGGACGAGCGTGCCGAGCCGGTCGGCCGAGGCACGGTCGACACCGTCGATCCGGACGACGCTGGACACCTCGACCGAGGAGGTGGCGGCCGGTCGCGGCGTGCCGGTCAGCGCGTCGAGGTCGGCGCGGGCGATCCGGTACTGCTTGCCGATCCGCACCGCCCGCAGCCGCCCGGAACGGATGTAGCCGCGCACGGTCCGCACGTGCAGGCCCAGCCGCTCCGCCACCTGCTCGACGGAGTACATGTCATTACTCATCGCTCCCTACGGTAGCTCGTCAGGGAATGTTAGGGATAGAAGGGTAATCGTCTCCGGGTCGGCGACCAGGTCGACGGCCACGATCCGGTCGCCCTCCAGCGCGAACCGGAACACCACCCGAGGCTCGCCGCCGACCAGCCACACCGCCCCCGGCGCCCCGTCCACGAGCGCCGGGCGGGCCGCCCGTGCCCGACCGGAGAACGTCTCGGCGACGGCGTGCGCTCCGCGTACCTCCGGGGTCGCCCCGGAGGCGACGGCGGCGGCGTCCGCGCGGAGGACGACCTCGGGATCCAGCACCGCGAGCAGCGCCGCGAAGTCGCCGCCGCGTGACGCGGCGAGGAACGCGGCGACCACCTCGCGCTGGCGTACCGGATCGGGCGCGGCCGAGCCCCCACGGACCCGGCGGCGCGCGCGGCTGGCCAACTGCCGCGCGGCCTCCGGGGTCCGATCCACGATGGGCGCGATCTCGTCGTACGGCAGGGCGAAGAGATCGTGCAGCACGAACGCGAGCCGTTCGGCGGGGGTCAGCGTCTCCAGCACGACGAGCAGCGCCACCCCGACCGAGTCGGCCAGTTCGACCTCCTGCTCCGGACCGTCGATCGTCCCCGCCCCCACGACCAGATCCGAGGGCTCCTCCCGACGGGCCTTGCGGGACTGGAGCATGTTCAGGCTGACCCGGGCGACGATCGTGGTGAGCCAGCCGCCCAGGTTCTCGATCCCGTCGGTGCCGGCGCGGCTGGCCCGGATCCACGCCTCCTGGACGGCGTCGTCGGCGTCGCCGACCGAGCCGAGCAACCGGTACGCCACCGACCGCAGGTGCGCCCGATGCTCCTCGAACCGCTCGGCCAGCAGATCGGTCCCGTCCATCCCGTCACGTCCCTCCGTCGCGCCCTGTCAGAGAAGATGACCGGCGCGCGGGCGCCGGCGTGACGAGAGGCGAGAAATGAAGACCATCATCATCCCCGTCCGCGACCTGACCAGCGCCAAGGCGCTCTACCGGGAGCTGCTCGGTGTGGCGCCGCACATGGACGAGCCCTGGTACGTGGGCTTCACCGTCGACGGGCAGGAGATCGGTCTCGACCCGCACGGCCACGACAAGGGGATGACCGGCCCGGTTGTGTACCGGCACGTCGACGACATCCACACGATGCGCAAGCTGCTGCTCGACGTCGGCGCCGAGTCGGTGCAGGACGTCACCGACGTCGGCGGCGGCAAGCTGGTCGCCACCGTCCGGGACGCCGACGGCAACGCGATCGGGCTCCTGCAGCCGGCGTGAGGCGGGCGGGCCCAGGCGGTCGCGCGAGGTGGGCCGGCGCACACGGGGGCGCCGGCCCCGGCTGGTCGAGCCTCTGCTCGAACGAGTCTGTCGGTGTTCTCCGTTACCGTGTCGATCCATGGACCCGCGGCACGGCGCGACCCTCATCGGGCGCGAACATCCGGCCGCCCTCCTGCGTGCCGAGGTCGACCGCGTAATGGACAGCCACGGTGGGCTCGTCCTGGTCACCGGTGAGCCGGGCATCGGCAAGACGACGCTGGTGACGGCGGCGGCCGAGGAGGCCCGCCGGCGCGGCGCGCTGGTGCTCGGCGCCGCCTGCTGGGACTCCGACAACGCGCCCGGGTACTGGCCCTGGGTGCAGACCGTCCGTGGGTTACGGCGCTCCACCGACGACTGGGCGGTCGCCCGGGAGGTCGCCGAACCGGCCCTGGCGATGCTGCTCGGCGAGGCGACCGGCCCGGCCGACGAGCCCGACGACGACGCCGCGCGCGACGCCTTCGCCCTCTACGACGCCGTGACCACCGCTCTGGTCGCGGTCTCGCAGCGCCGGCCGGTCGTGGTGGTCCTCGACGACCTGCACTGGGCCGACCCGGCGTCGGTGCGGTTGCTGCGGTTCGCCGCGCAGCACACCTGGTTCGAGCGGTTGCTCCTGCTGGGCACCTACCGCGACGCCGAGGTGGAGATGGCCGATCATCCTCTCGCGCCGCTGCTGGTGCCGCTGACCGCGAAGGCGACCACGGTGACCCTCACCGGGATGTCCCGCGACGAGGTGAGCGCCCTGGTGGTCCGCACGGCGGGACGCGAGGCCGACGCACAGGTGGTCGACGAGATGCACCGCCGCACCGGCGGCAACCCGTTCTTCGTCGAGCAGGCCGCCCGGCTGTGGCGTACCGGCGGGTCGGTCGACCAGGTCGCTCCCGGCGTGCGGGAGGTGATCCGGCAGCGGCTGGCGCAGCTTCCGGCAGCGGTGGTCGACACGCTCACCGCCGCCGCGGTTCTCGGCCGGGAGTTCCACCGGGGGCTCCTGGCGGCCACCGTCGGGCGGCCCGCGCCGCAGGTCGACCGGGACCTGGACCGGGCAGTGACGGCCCGGCTGGTGTTCGACCGGGGCGCCGGCCGTTCCGCGTTCGTGCACGACCTGGTGCGGGAGACCCTGTACGACGGCCTGCCGGTGGCCGACCGCCGGGCCCGGCACGCGGCGGTGGTGCGGGCGGTGGACGGCGCGGCGGCGCTCGCCGAGCACCTGGTCCCCGCCGACGTGGCCCGGCACGCCTGGCTCGCCGTGCCCGATCTCCCGCCGGGGCGCGCCGCCGACCTGCTGGTGGTCGCCGGTCGGGAGGCCGGCCGCCGGATGGCCCTGGAGGAGTCGGCGGAGCACCTGCGCCGGGCCCACACGGTCGCGGTGGATCCGGCCCAGCGCGTACGGATCATGGTCGAGCTGGCCGCGCTGCTGCACCACGCCGGTCGCCGGGACGAGGCGGGCCGGCTGCTCGCCGAGGCCGAACCCCTCGCGCTGACGCTCGACGATCCGGCGGTGCTGGCCCGGGTGGCGCTGACGGTCCACCGTCACCACTGGACTCCGGCCGGAGCGTCGGACCGGGCCGAAGGGATGCTGCGCGAGGCGCACCGGCGGCTGGTCGGCGTTCCCGACGAGGAGCAGCCGCTGCCCGCCGTGGTGACCGACCTGGTCACCGTCACCGAGAGGCTCGCCCGGCGGGGCGCCGACGACGAGGCGCTCACCTTCAGCCTGTGGACCCTGCACGACACCACCTGGGGGATGGGCACCGCCGGCGAACGGGCGGCCATCACCGCCGAGATCCGGGACGTGGCCCGCCGGGCGGGCGACGAGGAGACCGTGCTGTGGGCCACCTCGCTGCGCTGGGTCGCGCTCCTCGAACTCGGCGACCCGGGTTACCTGGCGGAGTGGACCGCGTTCGTCCGGGGAGCCGGGGAGAGCGACGCGGTCCGGCACCGGATGGCCGGAGCGATCGACGGCGGCATCGTCGCCGCCTTCCGGGGTGACTTCGCCGCGGCCGGCACGGCCTTCGACGTGCTGGGCGACATGGACGAGTGGCCGGAGGGGGAGCACGGCTTCCTCGGCAAGCACGTGCGGTGGTCGTGGCTGCTGCTCCAGGGCCGGTTCGCCGAGGTCGACGCCCTGCTCGACGGGTTGGCCCCGGCCGACTACCCGTACCTCGCCCTGCTGCGCGGCATCACCGCCGTGGAACGGGGCGACCACGCCGAGGCCGTCCGGCTGGTCGGTGAGATCGAGGCGGCCGGTGTGGCGTACCCGCGTCCGGTGTCGCCGCTGTGGCTGCGCCTGGCCGCTCAGGTCGCCGCCGCCACCGGCGACCCGGGGCGTGGCGACCGGGTGCGGGAGGAGCTGGCACCGTACCGGGGGCAGTGGCTGGTGGCGTTGTTCGGCTGCGACCTGAGCGGCCCGGTCGACCACTGGCTCGCGGCGGTCGACGCGGCGGGCCGACGGTGGGACGAGGCGGTCGCCGGGTTCTCCGCCGCCCGCGACGCCGCCGACCGGATGGGGTCCCGACCGTGGTCGGTGCTCGCCCGCGCCGGCCTGGTCGAGGCGCTGGCCGGTCGGGACGGCCCGGACGACCGGGCCCAGGCTTCCGCGATCCGCGCCGGGGTCCTGCGGGACGCCCGCGAGCTGGGCATGGCCCAGGTGCGTGCCCGGTTCGGCGACACCGGCCCGGCACCCACCGCCGGCGACGCTCCGCCGCCCGCCGCCGTCGCGCCGGCCTCCCCACCGGCGTACGCGTTCCGCCGCGACGGCCCGGTCTGGGAACTCGCCTGGGACGGCACGGTGGTGCACCTACCGGACGCGAAGGGCCTGCACGACCTGCGCCTGCTGCTGAGCCGTCCGGGCGTCGACGTGCCGACGGTGGAGCTGCTCGACCCGGCCGCCGGGCCGGAACTGGTGGCCGCCCGCCGCCTCGGTGGCGACCCGGTGCTGGACGACGAGGCGAAGGCCCGCTACCGGCGGCACCTGGACCGGCTCGACGACGAGATCGACCGCGCCGCCGAGCGGGGCGACCGGCAGCGGGTGGACGCCCTCGACGCCGAGCGTGCCGCTCTGCTGCACGAGCTGCGGGCCGCCGCCGGACTGGCCGGCCG
>NZ_JBFAMU010000169.1:0-9811 GCF_040656655.1 Micromonospora sp. NPDC049799 | reverse complement strand
GCACGCCGGCCCCGGCGTCCGCGCTGCGGGCGCTGATCGAGGCGCAGGGCCCGGTCGGGGGCCCGGTCGACACCGTCATCGACGTGGCCGGCAGCGGCCTGCCGTTCCGCGCCCAGCGGATCGAGGTCGGGCTCGCCGACGACGCCGGCACGCCGGTGTTCGTGGCGACCGTTCGTGGCACGCCGCGGCTGCCCGAGACCGGGGCCTGGTCGGTGGTGGTCCGGCCGGTGGCCGCCGCGCCGCCGGGAGGCGGCGAGGCCGTCACGGTGGCGGAGAACCGGGGTACGCCGCTGCTGCGCCGCTACCCGATCGCGTACGCGGCCGGGGATCGGACGGTCTTCACCGAGCCGCCGCTGGTCGGCGCGCCCGGGCCGTACCGGTTCGCCGACGCCGCCGACCTGCTCGTGCCGAGCGCCCCGGCGCACGACTACGCGTTGGTGCAGAGCACCCCGACGCACGCGTTCTGCTTCCCCCGGCCGTCGGTGCCGGCGCCCGGCGTGCGGCGGATCGAGTCGGGGCACCAGCCGGCGCTCGCCGACATCCTGGCCCGCTCCACCTCCAAGGGGGCGTTCCCGCCGCCGGCGAACACGATCGAGCTCGCCGCCGGCGCGGTCCACCTGGACGTCGGCCCGACCGGCCGGCTCGCCCTCAGCGCGCCGGTCGAGATCGTCAACCACCCCACGCCGCTGCGGCTCGCCGGCAGCAGCGGCCACGGCTCGCAACTCCGGTACGACGGCTCGGTGCTGCGCCTGGAGCTGACCGAGGAGCGGTGGTCGGCCGACTTCACCGGGCTGCGCATCTGGACCGACATCGCCGGGATGACCGAGCTGACCGGGTCGGAGCTGCGCATCGCCGGCGGCACCGACCGGCGGCCGGAGATCGTCGAACTGCGGTCGCTGCTGCTGGCCGAGATCGAGGAGATCCTGCGCTACATCCCGTTCTTCGGCGCCCGGGGCGTGGAGGGGCCGATCCCGCTCGGCGCGACCAACGCCAAGCACGAGGTGAAGTTCGACGCGAAGACCATCGTGTCGTTCCCGAAGTTCTCCCTGCCCATCGGCGCGGAGATCACCGCGACCCTCTCGGTCGGCGCCAGCAGCGGCATCGACCTGGCCACCGGCGGCGCGAAGGCGTCGGCGGTGTTCGGCGCCGAGCTGGAGGGCAAGTTCCCGGTCACCACGGTCGGCGTGGCGAAGATCTTCATCATCGCCAGCCTGAAGGTCACCTTCTCGCTCACCTCGGTCTCCGGGGCGGTCACCAGCGAGAAGTTCGAGCTGGTCGCCTTCGTCGGGGTCGGCGTCGAGGGCACCATCGGCGTCTTCCGGGCGTACGCGTTCCTGGGCGTCGGCTTCGTCCTCGCCTACGACGCCATCGCCGACCGGACCAGCTACGGGGGACTGGTGGCCCTCGAAGCCGGCGTCGACATCACCCAGAGCGCCAAGATCGTCAAGGTCAAGCTCCGGGCCGAGCTCCGGGGCCTGGTGTACGACGACGCCGGCACCACCAAGTGCGACTACACCGGGTCGGTCAAGCTCCAGGTCGACCTCTTCCTGATCATCTCGATCAGCGCGACCTACCAGGTCACCGACACGGTCACGCTCTGAGGAGTCCGCCATGGCCACCGCACACAAACTGACCCTCGTGCCGTACCTGCAACGCTGGGACCACGCCGCGCGGACCCTGTCGATCCGACTGCTCGTCGCCCCGGCCGGCAACCCGCTCGCCCCGCTGCTGGCCGCCCCGCCCGGGGTGCCGGCCTTCGCCGACGCGAAGCTCGCCTTCACCGTCTCCGTCTCCGACAGCGCCGGGGCCCTGCCCCAGCGCACGCTCGTCGACCAGACCGCGGTCCTGCCGAAGGCCCCGGACACGCTGCACGCCGCGCACGCCCGGGACATCTTCACCGCCATCGGCGACGCCCTGGAGATCCCGGACGGACCGGCCGGCGACACCTTCGCCCCGCAGGGCCGCGACCTCGGCCGGCAGCTGCGCAAGTACCTGCCGGTCAGCTACCGGCGGTCGTTCCCGTTCGTCCGGCCGCGTACGTCCCTCGCGGTCACCGACGACAGCTACCACTGCCTGATGAGCTGCCCACCGGAGCCGGCGCCCCCGCCGCCCGCGACCGTGATCGGCTGGGGCGAGGCCATCGCGTTCGCGCTGCGCCGGCCCCGGCTGGCCGAGGCGCTCGGGCTCGTCGTCGCGCTCGACGTGCCGGTGGACCCGGGTCTGCTGGCGCACGGCGGGTGGCTCTGGGTCGACCTCGCCGGACACGGCGACTACGCCGCCCAGGCCGCCGCCGACCCGGCCTTCCTGCGCTCCTTCGCCACCCGGGTACCGGAGCTGCCGGTCGACGCCGACCCGCCGCTGTTCACCCCGGTGCTCTTCCCGGTCTCCGCCGACGCCACCGCGGCCGGTGCGCTCGGCAACTATGACAGGGTCTTCGCCGAGGCGCTGCGCTTCGACGACGGCTTCGCCAAGATCGTGCACGCCCGGCAGCCGGTCAGCGCCGACCTGCTGGACGAGACCGGCGACGGCACCCCGCTCGCCCGTGACGAGGGCATCCAGCTCGGCTGGGACGACGAGGACATCCTGGAGGGCCAGAACCGGGCCCTGGGCGCCCCACCGGACGGCGAGGACCCGGTGCTCGCCCCGCGCGGCATCCTCGGCTACCGCGTCGACGTGCGGGAGTCCGGCGCGGACGGGTGGACGTCGCTGTCCCTGGTGGACGCCCCGCTGACCGTCGGCGTGGACCTCGGCGAGGCCCGCGAGGAACGGTGGAGCGAGGTCGTACCCGCCGAACACAGCGGCCAGCTCTGGCTGCCCGCCTGGTTCCTGCGCTGGCGCGGCGGGTCGCTCGTCGTGGACACCGTCGACGACCAACGGTTGATGGACGTCCCGGTGGGGCAGGCCGACACCGCCGTACCGGTCGGCACCGACGCGGTCGAGCTGCGCTACGGCCGGTCGTACGACGTCCGCGTCCGGCTCGCCGACGCCACCGGCGGTGGTCCCACCGTCGACGCCGAGCCGACCCGCGAGGGGGAGGCCCCGACCACCACCCTGGTCCTGCGCCGACACCGTCCCCCGGCGATGCTGCCGCTGGACGAGGTCGTCCCGGGCGCCGACGGCAGCGTCCCAGCCGTGACCGTACGCCGACCGCCGCTCGGCTACCCCGAGGCGGTGTTCGCCGCCGGCCCCGCCGCCCGTGCCGAACTGCTCGCGCAGATCGCCGCCAACGACGCCGACCCGGACACCGCGAGCAGCCCCGCGATCGGAGACCCGGACACCACGCTCGTGCACGTCCGGGTGCTGCTGCGCACCCCGGCGTTCGACCCGGCCGGTGACGAGGGCGGGTACGTCGAGTGGTACACCACCACCCGGCCCTTCCCGGCCGATCCGGCCGACCCGCTCGCCCTGGACCTCGACTGGATCGACGCGGCCAACCACACCGGGGTCGACGTCACCGGCCAGGCCGGCGCCGAGGGCACGGTGACCGGTCCGCTGCCAGTGCTCACCGCCCGCGACGTACGCCTGGAACTGCGTGCCCTCGGGGCGGACGACCCGGCGTACTTCGGCAGCGACGCCGCCCGGCGCGGCCCGGCGCGGATCGTCGACCTGCACGCGGTCGCGACCGCCTCTGCCGAGACGGACCTCCTGCGTCCGCTGCCCGCTGCCGACGAGCTGCGGTCGGTGTTCCTGCGACCCGACCCGGCCGGCCAGGTGGTCGTGGCGCACGCCCTCGCCGCGCAGAACGCGCCCACCCCGGCGCTGCTCGGCCGGCTCGCCGGTGCGCTGGACCTGGTCGCCGACGGCCCGATGCTGCTCGGTCCACCCGGGCAGCGCTTCGGGTTCGGGTGTGCGGGGCTCACCCATCACCTGGCGCCCGACGTGTCCAGTGTGGAGTTCGCCGACCCGGCCGAGCTGGCCGGGCAGTGGATCAACGCGCTGCGGGTGGTGCTGGACCGGGACTGGACGTGGCGCGGTGCCGGCTCGCCCACCCTGTCCGTCCGGCGGACGGTCCGCATGCCGGACGCCCCCGGCGCACCGGACGTCACCGTGAACGTCGGCACCGTCGAGCTGATGGACAGCGTCAACGTGCAGGCCACCCGGGGTGCGGTCGACCGGTCCGCGACCCGCCTGGTGTTCCTCGACGCGCTGCCCGTGCCGCTCGGCCCGGACGGATTCCCGTACGAGCTGGTGGTCACCTACGACCTGACCCTCACCCTGGAGGGAGGCGGTACGGTCGCGCGGTCGGTGGAGACCCGGCTGCCGGTCGTCACGCCGCCCGCGCAGGTGCCGAAGGTGGTCGCCGCCGGCATCGCGCTCACGCCGTACTCCACCGACGCCGAGTACGCGGCGACCGCGCCCCGGATCCGGCGGCTGTGGCTGGAGTTCGCCGAGCCGCCGGCCGACCCTCGGGACGGGTACTTCGTCCGGCCGCTCACCGTCACCCCCGACCCGATGCTGCTGCCCGGCACCGAACCGGTGGCCGACCCGGCGACCGTCGAGGGCGTGCCGCTGGACCCGGAGCCGATCCGGGTGATCACCCCCGGGCAGGTGCAGGACCTCGCCGGCCTGGCCACCATGCAGCGCCTGGAACCGGCCGCCGACAGCGACCGGCACTTCCTGGTGCCGTTGCCGCCCAACACCGACCCGAACTCGCCGGAGCTGTTCTCCTTCTACACCTACGAGATCCGCCTCGGGCACGACCGGGGCCCGGACGCCGACCCCCTCTGGTGCACGGCGCAGGGCCGGTTCGGTGAGTCGCTGGTGCTGGAGGGCGTCGCCCACCCGGCGCCGGAGCTGCCCTGCTCGGTGCTCGCCGAGCCGGACGGCGCGGTCCGGGTGCGCTCGACGTACGCGGTGCCGTACACCGGGCTGCGCCGGGTCCTGCCGAGCCCGCCGAACACCGGTCTCTGGGCGGTGCTCTACGCCCGGGTGGTGCAGGCCGACGGGAGCACCCGCCGCAACGTCCAACTGGACCTGCGGCGGCTGCACCCGCTACGGCGAGGCCACCACGACGGCACTCCGCTCGCGGTGGAGGGTGAAATCCGTTGGACCGGTGCCGAGGTGCGCGGCGCTCTCGACGCGGCGGGCCTGCCCGACAAGGCGCCGATCAGCGCCCTGGCGGTCGAGGTGCTGCCGGAACCCAACGGCGGCTTCACCGACCCCCTCGGCGGCGACCTGGGCCAGGTCCGCATCCTCCGCACGTCCCCGCTGTCCCCGGTCGACCGCAACTGCTGCGGCACCTGAGGTGTAAGGAAGGGCCCCCCGTCAACGCCTTCGTGTAGAGGAAGGGCCCCCTTTCAACACACGGAAAGCGGGCCGCCCGCCCCCCGGTTGGGGGACGGGCGGCTTCGGGGTGGGGTTCAGGACAGTGGTTCGATCCAGATGTTGCGGTAGCGGACGTTGGCGCCGGGGTCACCGTGGTCCTGGAGGCGGATCGGGCCCCCGGACGCGGTCTCCGCGGCACCGCCGCCGGTCGGGCTGGTGATCTCCACGTCGTCGTGGATCAGCGTGCCGTTCCAGCGCACGGTCACCCGGGCGTTGGCGGTCTTGTTGCCGGAGTTGTCGAACCGGGCGGCCCGGAACGTGATGTCGTACGTCTGCCAGGTCTCCGGCGCGGTGGCCGCGTTGCTGCCGGCCGCCTTCCGGCTGTAGATCGACCCGGCCTCGGTGTTGTCCAGCGACGTGTCCCCGAAGGAGTCGAGGACCTGGATCTCGTACCGGTCCTGCAGGTAGACGCCGCTGTTGCCGCGGGCCTGCCCGGTGACCGTGGACGGGTAGGTCGGCTGCCACCACTCGACGTGGAGGTTGAAGTCGCCGAAGCTCTGCTTCGTCCGGATGTCACCGCCCAGGACCTCCGCCGACCCGTTCGCCAGCGGCCAGCCGGCGGCGGCGCCCCCGGTGGTCTGCCAGGCGTTCAGGTCGTCGCCGTCGAAGAGCTGGATCCGGTTGGTCCCGCTCCCGCCGTTGATCACCCAGTGCTGGTTGGCGCCACCGACGTACGTCCAGATGTGGATCTGGGTGCCGTCGGCGCTGGACCCGCCGGCGGCGTCGAGGACCTTGCCGGACTGCGGGTTGAGGATCGAGCCGTTGGACTGCGGCTGCCACACCTGGGAGCCGGTGCCGTTGCAGGTCCACAGCTGCACCTTGGTGCCGTCGGCCGTGCCGCCCTTGTCGACGTCGAGGCACTTGCCGAGCGCCTGGAAGGTGTCGCCGACGCGGGACCACTTCTGGGCGTTGGTGCCGTTGCAGTTCCAGAGCTGGATCTTGGTGCCGTCGGCGGTGGCCGAGTTGCTGACGTCGAGGCACTTGCCGCCGATCCCGGTGATGGTGCCGGAGCCGCCGCCGGAGGGGGCGTACACCTCGAACTCGTAGATCCGGGCGGCGGGATCGGTGGTGCTGGTCGGCGCGGTGATGTTCAGCCGTACGTAGCGCGCCGTGACCGCCGTGACGTCGTGCGTGGTGGTGCTGGCGGTGTTGCCGGTGACCGTCGCGCGGGTGGTCCAGTTCGAGCCGTCGGTGCTGGTGGCGATGGTGAAGTCCTTCGTGTTCCAGGCGGCGTTCTCACCACCGGCCCCGGCGTGCTTCACCACGAACTTGTTGACGCTCTGGCTGGAACCCAGGTCGACCTGGAGGTACCTGCTGGTGCCCTTCGAGCACCACTTGTCGGCGTTGCCGCCGGCGACGCTGCCGTTGACCGCCTTCTCGGGTCCCTCCGTGGTGGCGCAGGAGCTGTCCGCGGTGGCCGACTTGTTCAGCGCCAGGTTGGTGCCGCCGGTCGGCGGCGGGGTGCTGCCGGGGATGGCGTTGAGCGTGTACCAGGCCTCGGTGCTCCACAGCGACGCGCCGGTGGTCGAGGTGAACGGGCGCGGCGAGCGGACGTACACGACGTGACCCGCCTTGCGGCCGGGCACCGTGAGGCTGACCTTCTTGCGGTCGGTGGAGAGGGTGGCGGCGCTGACGGTCAGCGTCTCCTCACCGATCTTCGGCCCGCCGTAGCCGGCGGTCGGCTGGTAGCGCCACTGCTTGACCTTGTAGCGGGCCGCCAGGTCGGCGGCGGTCTCGGTGGACACCGGCTGGGTGTACTCCAGCTCGAAGCCGGTGGTGGTGGCGCGCATGGCGAGGATGTCGAACGTGCTGGTGCTGTTCGGGGTCAGCTTCTGCAACCCGTACTGCAGCTTGCCGCTCTGGCCCCAGTTGCCCCCGGCGCCGAGCCCACCGACGTAGACCGCGCCGTCCGGCCCCATGTGGACCTCCGAGATGCCGGCCTCCAGGCCCTGCGTCATCCGGAACAGCGCGCCCTGGTACTCACCGTCGATCTTCTCCAGGAACGCCCGCTGGAGACCGCCGTAGGTGACGTCGCCGATGAGCAGTTGACCGGCGTAGGTGCCGCTGGGCACCGTCACCAGCCCACTGGGGGAGTTGGCGATCTCGTTCTGCGGCATCCACAGCACCGGCGGGGTCACCGGCTTGGTGTCGAAGGGGCCGGCCGGGTTCATGTAGTGGTTGAAGAACCGGTCCTGCTTGATGTGCAGCAGCTTCGACGAGGGCAGCCAGCCGCCCTGGTTGTCGGTGACGAAGATGCCGTTCTCCGGTCCCCAGCCGATGCCGTGCGGGGTACGCAGGCCGCCGGCGACGTACGACACCGCGCCGGTGTCCTTGTGCACCTTGATGGTGGTGCCCCGGTTCGGCGCCGGCTGCGGGTCGGTGGTGTTGCCGCCGTAGTTGATCGACACCGAGAGGTTCAGGTAGAAGTACGGCGCCTGGTAGAGCAGGCCGAAGGCGAACTCGTGGAAGTTGCCCCCGTACGGCCAGGTGGCCACTGTCTGGAGCTGGTCGGCCACCTCGTCGCCGTTGGTGTCGACGAGCCGGGTCAGCTTCTGCTTCTCCGACACGTAGACGACCCCGTCGACGATCTTCAGGCCCATCGGCTCCTTGAGCCCGCCGGCGATCTTCTTCGTGGTCACGTTGCCGGGGCCGGTGGAGCCGCCGGTGTTGCTCAGGATGTGCACCTCGCCGTCCTGCGAGCTGCCGGACTGGTCGCTGCCACCCCAGGTGGAGATGACCATCCGTCCGTCGGCGAGCCAGTCCATGCCGGTGACCTTCGGCTGGAAGCCGCTGGGCCGCAGGTTGGTCAGCGTGTAGCTGGGGTGCACGCCGTTGAGCGGCAGGCCGTCGCCGGGGGAGTCGAAGACCCCCTCGCACTCCTTCTTGCCGGGGGCGGTGACCCGGACCACGCCGGCGTCGGTGCTCAGGGCCGAGTTGGGCACCACGACGAAGGACGACGAACCGGGGGTCTTCCACTCCAGGGTGATCTGCTGCCCACCCGTGCGCTCGAAGTGGTCGATCCGGAACGGGTGCGCCCCGGCGGTCAGGTTGACCGTGCCCTCCTTGGGCGGGTCCGCGCCGTGCAGGCCGTCGTGGTTGATGACGACCGAGTTGTCGATGGTGAGCTTCGACCCGTCGTCGCTGGTCAGCCGGAACGTGTAGGAGCCGGCGGTCGTGATGTTGATGTTGCCGAGCACCTGCGCCACGAAGTAGTCCTCGAAGCCGAAGTCGGCCGTCGAGGTGAAGTTGATCGTGGACATCAGCTTGTCGACGTTCGGGGTCTGCGCCGCCTTGAGCGTGCAGATCTCGTTGAGCGGCACCTGCACGTCGTAGACACGCAGAGTGACGCCCGGCTCCTGGGCGGGTGCCGCGACGGCCGGGGTTGCGGACAGGCCGGCGGCGACCAGGGCGAGTGCGATCGAACCTAGGACAGGACTGCGAAATCGGCGCAGCAGCCGTGTGCCCATCGTTCCTCCTCGGGAGGGTGGGAGTGAAGACGGTCGACCGCGGACACGGAGCTGTGGTGGGGGTAGCGGTCGGCCATCGACCGGGGCTCAGGGGGCGATCGACGCCGACGATGTGACCCGCCTGAAACACCGGGGTGATGGATCGAAACATTAAACGGATTCGATCCCCGAGTCCATGCCTTTCGAACGATTGAGCAAAAGTTACGCCTGATCATGCGAAAGTGGCGTCGGGTGGCTCCGGGACGAGCCGGGTGCCGGTACCGTTCGGCGGATCGGTCGTATACCGTCGGCACGTGATCGTCGAAAAGCACTGGTGGAACGGGGACCCGACCTCCCGCGGGCGCCGTGACGTGTACATCCGTCGGGCGGGGGAGCGCTGGGAGGTCCTGGCGCAGATCGGCGGCGCGCAGGGCCGCTCCAAGTTGCAGGAGTGCCCCAGCCGCACCTCGGCCGTCATCCTCGCCAGCGCCTGGCGCGGCAGCAGCCCGTCCTGGCGCGAGATCGCCAGCTGAGTTCCCACTCAGCGCACCCGATACGGGCTGAGCTTGCGCTCAGCGTCGGGCGCTCGGCCGGCTGATCGGGCGCTCAGGCGCCCGCAGTCACCTCACAGAGGCTCCGCGACACCCGCCGTCACTGAGTGTGGCGGCCATCACCACCGAAAGTGCTCAGGCGACACGGGCCGCCGCGCCCGCTGACGGGAGCGGCACCGCGTCCGGATGCAGGACCGCCGCGATCGCCTCCACCCCGTCGACGAGGCGGGGCCCGGCACGGACGATCAGACCGTCCGCGTCCAGCGCCCAGACCGCGGTGCCGGGGAACTCACCCGCCACCGCCCGGGCCTGCCCGACCGCACCGTCGAGGTGGAAACCGCACGGCGTGACGAGCACGACGTCCGGCTCCGCCGCGCGCAGGTCGGCGTAGGTGGTCGGCACCGACCGGGCGCCCGGCCGCGCCGCCACCGGCTCCACCGGCTCCTCGACCAGCTCGACGGTGAGCGAGCCGGCTTCCGTGTCGGCGGC